>JAQWYU010000001.1 GCA_029253805.1 Flavobacteriaceae bacterium
GAGTTAGAGTTAAAAGCTAAGGAAGGTGGAGAAATAAAAACAGAAGTAGACACAAATGTTCTGACGGTCAAATCTGTAACAGGGGGAAAAATTCAAGCTTATGGAACCACTAAGTCACAAAATATTAAAATAAATACAGGAGGAATCTATATAGGTCAAAACCTAAGAGCTGAATCCTCCAAAGTTGAAATAAAAGCAGGAGGAAAAGCAGATGTAAAAAGTAATGATTTCACAGGTGTAAAAATTCTTGCGGGAGGAGTGTTAACCATTCACGGCACAACTAAAGAGCTAAAACAGAGCACAATAATAGGGGGTAAAATTTATTATAAATAAATGTAATATGTTAATAAATATATAATGATTGAATATGTTAGAGCGGCGGCCAGTTTAGGTTTTTTTCTTTCTTTTTTGATAGGACCTGTTTTTTTTATGTTAATAGAAACCAGTATTACAAAAGGAGTAAGGGCCGCTATTACTTTTAACATCGGTGTCATAATAGCAGATATAATATTTATTTCAATAGCATATATAAGCAGCTATCAATTACTAGAAAACCTCAGCAACCTTCCTGGTTTATATGTTTTTGGTGGTTCAATACTGGCTGTATACGGGTTAATAATACTTGTAAAAAAAATTAACGAGAAAGAGTTACAAAATGAAATAAATATTACAGCAAAGGTCAATTACCTACAATTGTTAGTTAAAGGATTTTTGTTAAACTTTATAAACATAGGGGTTTTAGTTTTCTGGCTAGGTATTGTTGTTGTTATTGGGCCAAGTCTAGAAAATAAACTTAGTAGGTTTGTAGTTTTTTTCTCAATTGTGATTTTATCATATTTTATAACAGACTTTGTAAAAATAATACTTGCTAAACAGCTTAAAAAAAAATTAACACCATCAATAATTGTTAAAACTAAGAAAACACTAGGGGTTATGTTAGTTTTCTTTGGTTTGATATTAATAATTAAAGGCTTTTTACCAAAAGATAATTTTAATACACAAAACATCATAAATAGTATAAAAAAATAAAAAAACCACAGGTCAAACTGTGGTTTTTAAAAAGTGAGGCGTCTAGCGGATTCGAACCGCTGTAGAAGGTTTTGCAGACCTCTGCCTAGCCACTCGGCCAAGACGCCAAAAAGGTTAACAAATTTAATCAAAATTAAACATTACACAAGGTAAATGAAAACTATTAGCAAAAAGAACAAACTAAAAAAGTAAAGAAGTTGGAGTTAAGGATCATTCATTTCATTATTAATCCTATTTCTGGAAAAGGAAATAATCATCTTGCTTTGGAGAAGGTTTCTCAAATTTTTAACAATGAGAATTTTGATGTTAAAATAAAAGAGACACTTAGGTCAGGACATGCAAAAGTCCTTGCATCCAAATCAGTAATTGAGAAGGCTAACATTATTGTTGCTTGTGGGGGAGATGGGACAGTTAATGAAATAGCAAGCGTCTTGGTTGGAACTAGCACTGTATTGGGTATTATACCAATGGGCTCAGGAAACGGACTTGCGTCCTCTTTAAAAATCCCTAAGGAAACCTTAAAGGCGCTTAACGTAATAAAGAACCTTAATATCATTAGGGTTGACGTAGGTGAAATTAATAAGAATTATTTTTTCAGTAATGCCGGAATAGGCTTTACCGCAAATGTTATAAGTAATTATACAAAAGCAAGAAATAGAAGATTTTTATCTTATTTAAAGGCCACCCTTTTAACAATTTTATTCACTCCTCCCTCGGCTAGACTAAGCATCACTACTAAAGACAAATCCTTTAATTTAAGACCTTTTATGGTTTTTGTATCCAACACCAACGAAATGGGATATAATATATCTTTAACTCCACAGGCATCAATTCGTGACGGATTGCTGGACGCAATCGTTGTTGAGCCCCTAAACAAGCTTGAGATGATACATTTTGCGTTTTTGTTACTTACAAAAAGACCACAGAATTTTAAGAAAGCACATTGTTTTTTAACTCAAAACATAGAAATTAGAAGTCTTGAAAAAGAGGAGTTCTTAGCTCAGGTAGATGGCGAACCAGCCCAAATCAAATCAAATCAAGTTAACATAACAATACAAAAAGGCGCTGTTAAGGTTTTGACCCCCTAGCAAGACTCAGAAAGTACGATGGTTACCTTTTCAACATCCCCACCAATTGGCGGGTTTATTTTAGAAACAGAAACGGTTGCAGAAGTTACGGTTTTACAGCTATTAAAAATTTCAGACAGGATACGCTTAGCAACAACTTCTAAAAGTTTTGCCGGAACTCCCATTTCTTTAACCACAATATGGTTTAATAATACGTAATCTACAGTGTCACTTAGGTTATCAGTCGTTGAGGACTTGTTAAGACACGTCTCTACACTTAAATCAACCCTGTAATCACTTCCAATTGTCGTTTCCTCCTTTAAGCACCCGTGATACGCAAAGACTTTAATATTTTCAACTTTAATAACCCCCATTTTTTATTTTTATCGGAATAAAAATAATAATTATCCGTGAGATATTTATATAAACTTTTTATTTGATTAGTTTTGCTTAGTATTTGATTAAGAAATACAAACAACTATGTTATATAATCAAAAGCCGCTCAATTTCATTGAGCAAATTATTGAAGAGGACCTAAAAAACGGTTTATCACAAGACAAGCTGAGGTTTAGGTTTCCACCCGAGCCAAACGGTTATTTACACATTGGACACACAAAAGCTATTGGAATAAGTTTTGGATTAGGTGAGCGCTACGGAGCACCAGTTAATTTACGTTTTGACGACACGAACCCAACAAAAGAAGACCAAGAATACGTAGACGCTATCAAGGAAGATATTCGCTGGCTTGGCTATAAGTGGGATAAAGAGCTTTATTCATCAGATTATTTTGATCAATTATACAGTTGGGCCCGCCAAATAATAAAAGACGGACACGCTTATGTTGACTCTCAGTCCAGTGAGTCAATGGCAATTCAAAAAGGAACCCCGACTCAACCAGGAGAGGACAGCCCTTTTAGAAATAGGTCTATCGAAAAAAACCTAGACCTTTTTGGTAAAATGAAGGACGGTAATTTTAAAGCAGGAACACATGTCTTAAGAGCTAAAATAGACATGAAACATGCAAACATGTTAATGAGAGACCCGCTAATGTACCGAATACTACACACCAATCATCAAAGAACAGGATCAAATTGGTGTATTTACCCAATGTATGATTGGACTCATGGAGAAAGTGATTACTTGGAGCAGGTTTCACACTCACTGTGCTCCCTAGAGTTTAAACCCCATAGAGAGCTATATGATTGGTTCAAAAACAAAGTGTTTAATTATCAAAAACAGACATATCCATTAAAGCCTAAACAAAGAGAGTTTGCCAGACTTAACCTTAGTTATACAGTAATGAGTAAAAGAAAACTTCTAAAGTTGGTAGAAGAAAAGATAGTTATTGGCTGGGACGACCCAAGAATGCCTACCATATCAGGGTTGAGACGGCGAGGATATACACCAGGCTCTATACGTAAGTTTGTAGAAACCGCAGGTGTTGCGAAACGCGACAACATAATAGACGTATCGCTTTTAGAGTTCTGTGTTCGAGAAGACCTAAACAAAAAAGCAACTAGAGTAATGGCTGTTTTGGATCCAATAATCCTTGAAATAGAAAACTACCCAGAAGAAAAAGAGGAGTGGTTACAGGCCGAAAACAATCCAGAGGATGATAAAGCAGGGGTTCGTCGTCTTCCATTTTCTAAAGTTCTTTACATTGAGAGAGCTGATTTTAAAGAAGAGGCTAGCAGCAAATACTTCAGACTTTCTTTAGATAAAGAGGTGAGGTTAAAAAACGCATATATTATTAAAGCCACTAGATTTACAAAAGATGCTAGGGGTATAATCACAAAAATTTACTGTACATACGACCCTTTAAGCTTAAGTGGAAGCAAAACACCGGAAAGCGCGCGAAAGGTTAAAGGAACTATACACTGGGTGTCTAAATCTCACGCAATTGAATCAGAAGTAAGGGAATATGACCGCCTATTCGTTAATGAAAGCCCAGATAATCATAAAGAGGATTTCATGACGTATATAAACCCTGAATCATTAAAGGTACGCCAATCTTTTATTGAACCTTACATTAAAAAAGCCTCTGTTGGGCAACACTTTCAGTTTCAGCGCTTAGGTTATTTCATTCTTGATAAGGACACATCTTTAAATCACATAGTCTTTAACAAAACAGTAGGGCTAAGAGATACATGGGATAAAAAACCACCTAAACAGTCCAAAAAAAATCATAGCACTACTTCATTAAAAAAGAAGCCGATAGACATTATTAAGCAATTAGGAAAAAAATATACAAACCTTCCCGATGCTAAACAATTAAAGGTTAAAGCTGAAATCAAAACACTTGCAAAAGAAGTTTCATATGACGACTTACAACCCCTATTAAATACGGCAGAAAAAAAAGTTGGGACTCGAATAGCAATAGCTATAACATTAAAAGTTCTAATATCAAATGGCCTAAGTCCAAATGAACAAATAAACAAGTTTTTATCGTCTGTCAAGACAGCTAGTAATCCGCTGCTTAGACAAGAAGCTTAGGCGTTTTCTTATTTTTTAATCTTTTTAGGGGCGTTTTTCATTGCCTCCCCAATTTGGTTACTGGCAGTAAAACTAGCCACCATATCGTTCAGCATATTACTCCCTGCTTGTGGCGAGTTTGGAAGAAGGATAAGATTACTATTTGTTTCCTGGCCAATAGACTGAAGCGTGTCGTAGTGCTGTGTTACAACAATAAGAGCAGACGCCTCTTGAGAGTTTATACCAACCTTATTTAAAACCTCTACAGATTCTTCAAGTCCACGAGCAATTTCTCTACGTTGGTCCGCAATACCCTGGCCCTGAAGCCTTTTACTTTCAGCTTCAGCCTTTGCTTTTTCTACAATCAAAATTCTAGCCGCATCACCCTCAAACTGAGCAGCAATTTTTTCTCGTTCAGAAGCATTAATCCTGTTCATTGCCTCTTTAACTTGAGAGTCGGGATCAATATCGGTGACCAATGTTTTTATTATATCGTAACCATAGTCCATCATTGCCTCGTTAAGCTCTGTTTTCACGGCAATTGCAATATCATCTTTCTTAATAAAGACCCCATCAAGTTTCATTTTTGGAACCTCCGCCCTAACGACATCAAAAACATAGGACGTAATTTGATCATGAGGAAAGTCAAGCTTGTAAAACGCATCATAAACCTTAAGTTTTATTACTTTAAACTGTACCGACACCTTGAGTTTGACAAAGACGTCGTCTTTTGTTTTTGTTTCTATTAAAACATCAAGCTGTTGAATTTTTAAACTCATACGGCCAGCAATACGATCTATTAAAGGGATTTTAAAATGAAGACCGGATTGGCGTATACTTAAGAATTTACCAAAACGCTCAATAATAACAGCGGTTTGTTGTTTAACCGTAAATAAAGCAGCTAACAAAATTAGGATTCCAATAAAAACGAAGGAGAGATTAAGGTAGTTCATAGAAAAAATATTATAATTAAAAAGACAAATCTAAATTAAGAAAACAACTTGTCATTAAAAAGTTATTTCAACTTTAAATACACAGAGGTGCTTTCTTGTATGCTTGAAGTGTGATTAAAATAAATTAAGGAGCCTTTATACTCTGCCTCTATTAGATAAAAGTGACCCTTGTAAAGAGACTTTTTTGTAATGGCTTTTAGCGTACTTTTCTGAACAACAGTAATTTGGTGCGCGTAATAAATAATATTGTTTATTACACTGTAATCACCAAAAAAAGCGGCCACTGTTGAATATTTAGGCTTTTTATATATTTCGGCAGGATGGCCCTCGACTAGAATCTTTTTGTTTTCAAGAACAATCATATTATCAGCATAAGGCAATACATCCTCTTTGTCGTGTGTGGCAATGATGCAAGTGATTTTATTTGAATTCAAAAAAGAGAAGAAATTTCTTCTCAAACTTCTTTTTTTAAAATTATCAATATGGCTAAAAGGCTCGTCAAGAAGAAGAACTTCTGGTTGCTTTGCGATTGCTCGCGCGAGAGCAACACGTTGTTTTTGGCCACCGCTTAAAAATTTAACCTTTGTGTTAGAAAACCCTTCTAGTTCAACGACATTCAAAAGCTCTTTAATACGAGCTTGTTTTTCTTCAGCATAAAAGTTTGATAAATACGCCCCGACGTTTTCACCTACCGAAGTATATGGCATCAGATCAAATTCTTGAGACACATACTTCATAAAGTCATGCCCCACAACCAACTTGTTTTTAGGGCCTAATATCTTTTGACCACACCAAGAGATTGTACCACAGGATACATCTAGTTTTCCAAAAATCAAATTTAAGAGGGTACTTTTTCCAGATCCACTTTTACCAACTATTGATACGAAGTCCCCTTTATGTATATCAACAGAAATTGAGTTCAAGATGTTTTTTTCTTTGTAGCTAAATGAGATTTTTGATATGGAAAGCATTTAAATAGCTTATAAAACGTTTGCAGTTAAGTGCTCTGCAATTTGTATTGCGTTTGTAGCAGCCCCTTTTCTTAGGTTGTCAGCAACAATCCACATATTTAAGGTATTAGCTATTGTTTCGTCACGCCTAATTCTGCCAACAAAGACCTCGTCTTTTCCATTTGCATAAATTGGCATCGGATAAGTGTTTGTATCAATATTGTCTTGAACTGTAATTCCTGGTGTTTTGTTCAAAAGAGCCCTAACATCGTTTAGCTCAAAATTATTTTCAAATTCTACGTTAACAGATTCTGAATGACCACCCGCTGTTGGAATTCTTACCGCAGTAGCGGTTATGGCAAACGAAAAGTCGTTTAGAATTTTATGAGGTTCATTTGCCAACTTTACTTCCTCTTTAGTGTAACCGTTTTCTAAAAACACGTCACAGTGAGGCAGCGCATTCCTTCCAATAGGATATGGGTAAGCCATTTCCCCGTCAACTCCGTTAATTTCATTTTCTAATTGTTGAACAGCCTTCACTCCTGTCCCGGAAACGGATTGGTAAGTTGAGACAACGACACGCTTCATTTGATAGGCCTTATGCAGTGGATAAAGCGCCATTACTAATTGAATTGTTGAACAATTTGGGTTTGAAATGATTGTATCTCTTTTCGTCAACTCGTGAGCGTTGATTTCAGGAACAATTAATTTTTTTGTTGGATCCGTTCTCCAAGCAGATGAATTATCCACAACAACAGCTCCAGCATCAGCAAACTTTGGCGCCCACAATAGAGAGGTTTCACCACCAGCAGAAAAAAGAGCAATATCAATACTCATTTTAACAGCCTCTTCAATTCCGATAATTGAGTGGTTTCGTCCTTTGAATTTTATTTGTTTACCTACACTCTTTTTTGATGCAACAAGAACAAGTTTAGATATTGGAAAGCTACGCTCCTCAAGTAATTTTAACATTACAGTGCCCACCATACCTGTGGCACCAACAACCGCTACCCTCATTTTTTATGTATTTATGTTAGAGGTGTAAAATTAATAAATTAACCGTACGGAATACGTTCATAGCCAAAAAAACAGAGAAGTTATGACGCTGTTTGTCAATATAATAAGAATAAAGCTTTTTGTAATAATTAATGATTACTAATTAGTGAGTTTTTTAGAGAAACTTACTCGATAAACTTGCGCATTACTCGCTGTGAAATTCCCGTTATTAGCTCATAGGAGATTGTATTAGCGACCTCTGCCACTTCTTCAGCAGGAAGGTCAGGGCCAAAAAGAATAACCTCATCACCTTCATTACACTCTATTCCGGTCACATCAACCATTATCATGTCCATGCA
>JAQWYU010000002.1 GCA_029253805.1 Flavobacteriaceae bacterium
CAGACTCAATTTGGCTGGCATATTTTGAAATTAATTAAAAAAACACCTGTACCTGATTTTAATAAAATAAAACAAGACTTAGAGAAGAAAGTCGGTAAAGACTCACGGTCAAAACTAGTCAGATCTAAGATGATTGATAAATTACTATCAGAATATAATCTCTTAGAAAAAAATCCAAATTTAGTTTTATTTCAATCTAATGTATTTTTTAACGATTCTAACAAATATTGGGATATAATTAATGAAATAAATAACACTAAAATCTTTTTACAAATCAAAGACAGATCTTATACTTTCCGAGACTTTATAGATTTCTTAAATAGAAACAATAAGTCCATTAATAAGAAGTGGAATAAAAAGTTTATCATAAACCATCAATATAAGTTTTTTTTAGAGCAATCATTGTTCCAGTATAAAAAAGATAATCTTGAATTTGAAAATCAGGATTTCGCTAATATTCTCAATGAATATAGAGAAGGCTTGTTGTTGTTTGAACTAATGCAAGATAAAATTTGGGAAGGTGCCAAGAACGATACTTTAGGCTTGAAAGTTTTTTACAATGATAATAAGAAAAATTATTTATGGCCACAAAGAGTAATGGGTTCTATAGCCAGTTCCTCAAGCTATAAAGCAATCAAAAAGGTTCGTAAATTATGGACCAAGGGTAATACGAACCAAATGATAGATGAATTACTTAACAAGACAAAGCAGAATGTTATATTTTCCAATGGTGAATTTACTTTAGGGGAATTACCTTTACCAGAAAGTTTTACAACTACACCTGGGGTTGAATCTGGAGTTAAATCATCTATTTCTAAAGTTATTAAAGAAAATAATAGTTTTTATGTAGTTAATGTTAATGAATTTATCCCAGAATCTCCAAAAACTATTTCAGAGGCCAAAGGACAACTAATTTCAGATTATCAAAATGAGTTAGAATCTCGTTGGATTCTAGAACTAAAATCTAAATTTCATGTTGATTTAAATGAAGAATTATTTCAAAAAGTTAAATCTATAATCTACAAGTAAGTTTGAAATATTTGAATATATTTTTAATTATTATTTTCACTGTATTAACTACATGTGACTTTCCAAGAGCTAAAGCAAGTATTAAGCCATTAGCAAGAGCTAATGATGCATTACTATTTAAGGATGATGTTGATTTTAGTTTTATTGATGGCATGACAAAATCAGATAGTATCATTTTTGTCCAAAATGTCATTAATGATTGGGCTACTAATCAACTTCTTATTGATGGTGCAATCCAAAATCTAAACAATAAAACTCAATTGGACTTTGAACAACTTATTCAGCAATACAAAAGAGATTTATATAGTTCTGCCTATTTAGAAGTACTGGTAGGTAATAATTTAGATTCCTTGGTTTCATCCCAAGAACTACAAGAAGTATATCTTTTAAATAAAGAACTTTTTACACTAAAAGAAGACTTATTAAAGCTTAGATATATCAATATAAATACTTCATTATCCAATTTAAATGAGGTCAAACAAATGTTTAAGCGCTTTAACTCAGACGACAGATCTAAATTAGATTCTATGTCAATTCAGTTCAATTCTTTTTACTTAAGAGACACTACTTGGATCAAAAAAGAAGATGTAATTTCAAAAATTAAACCTTTAGAACAAGGTTTTAACAAAGTACTATTAAAAAAATCAAATTTTATAGAGCTCAAAGATTCTTTAGGGCTATATTTGATACAGATAAAAGAAGTTTTACAGCGTGGAAAAACTGCTCCGGTTGAATATGTTTCTCCAACTTTAAAACAAATAGTAATCAACAATCGTAAATTGAAACTCATCAGAAAACTAAAAAGTGACATAGTTAATGATGCTATTAAAAACAAAAAATTTGAAACTTATAAATAATATTATTTCATTTAGCTTTTTTTTCATTGTGTCTGCGCAAGCTTACTCACAAGAAATCGTTAAAGAGCCTGTTTATGAACAACCTGAAGAAGTGATTCTAGATTCCCTTAACCAGCGTATTAAAATTGACGGTGTGGCTGCAGTCATTGGTGATTTTGTTGTCCTAGATTCTGATATAGACAAACAATTTATGCAATTAGAAGCTGGAGGAATTTCCACAGATGACATTACTAGATGTCAGCTTTTTGGAAAACTACTCGAAGATAAACTTTACATACATCATGCCATTCAAGATAGTATTGCAGTAAATGATTTAGAAATAAGATCTAATGTTGATCAGCAATTAGCAGGATTTGCTGAACAAATTGGTTCAATGGAAAAGCTTGTAGCCTATTACAAGAAATCCTCCGAGCAAGAACTCAGAGATGAAATGTTTGAGTTAAATAAAAACAGTCAAATGGCTACTATGATGCGACAAAGTGTTGTTGAAAATTTAGAGGTTACACCTGAAGAAGTGCGCCAGTTTTTTAATAACATCCCAGAGGAAGAGCGTCCAATGTTTGGTACTGAACTTCGAATCGCCCAAATTGTAGTTATTCCTCAAACCACACAATCTGAGGTAGATAAAGTTATAAAGCGATTGAATGAGTTTCGGACTGATGTTATAGATAATGGCAGTAGTTTTACAACAAAAGCTGTTTTGTACACTCAGGACCCAGGTTCAAAGAGAACAGGAGGTAAATATACATTAAATAGAAAACGCCCTCAAATGGCAAAAGAGTTCAGGGAAGTTGCCTTTTCGTTACAAGAAGGTGAGGTCTCTAAGCCTTTCAAGACTGATTTTGGATATCATATAATTCAATTAGAAAAAATCCGAGGTCAAGAGTTTGATATTAGACATATATTGTTAATACCTAAAGTTACACAAGAGGCCATTAATGCTGCAAAAAATAAGCTTGAAAAAGTTAGACAAAGTATTGTTGATGGAGATATTACTTTTAAGGAAGCAGCTAGAGAGGCAAGTGATGAGGAAGAAACTAAATTCGATGGCGGTCAATTAAGAAACCCAGAAACACAAGATTATAACTTTGAATTAACCAAAATGGATCCAGGATTTTATTCTCAAATAGAGAGTTTAGATGATAACCAAATTAGTCCAGTAATTAAAGACGGAGATCGGGTAAACCCTATTAAATTTAAAATTGTAACAGTTACCAATAGAGTGGACGAACATGAAGCTAACTTTGCACAAGATTATTTAAAAATAAGAGACCTAGCTCTGCAAGATAAACAGCTAAATGCTGTCTCTAAATGGCAAGAGGAAAAAATAATGGATACCTACATAAAAATAAATGGTGAATTACGTTCTTGTGATTTTAATAGCAATTGGTTTAAAATTAAATAAATAGTTAATGTCAGATGTTAAATCTTTGCAGCTGCAACTTGAAAAGTATCATGCTTTAAAAAAAGAAATATCTAAGGTTATTGTTGGCCAGGATATAGTAATTGAACAAATACTAATTTCAATATTTTCTGGTGGCCACTCCTTATTGATTGGAGTCCCAGGCTTGGCTAAAACTTTGATGGTAAATACAATAGCTAAAGCTTTAGGTTTAGATTTTAAACGAATTCAATTCACTCCTGACTTGATGCCTAGTGATATTTTAGGTAGTGAAATATTAGATCATGAACGTCAATTTAAATTTGTTAAGGGTCCTGTTTTTTCCAATATCCTTTTAGCTGACGAGATCAACAGAACTCCTCCTAAAACTCAGTCAGCTTTGTTAGAGGCCATGCAGGAAAGGGCAGTAACCATTGGTGGTAAACACTATACCTTGGATTCCCCTTATTTTGTATTAGCTACTCAAAATCCGATTGAACAAGAAGGGACTTACCCTTTGCCCGAAGCGCAATTAGATCGTTTTATGTTTTCTATCAATTTGCAGTATCCAACTTTTGATGAAGAAGTAGAGGTTGTTAAACGTACAACTTCAAAATCTCATTCTCAAGTAGACGTTATTTTTTCAGCTATTGAAATTTTAGATTTTCAAAATCTCATAATGAAAATCCCTGTAGCTGATAATGTAATAAATTATGCGGTTACTTTGGTAGGAAAATCCCGTCCTGGTTCTTTAGGTTCCAATTCAATAGTCAAGGAATATGTAGATTGGGGGGCTGGTCCAAGGGCCTCACAAAATCTTATACTAGCTGCTAAAACTTTTGCAGTTATAAATAATAAGTTATCCCCTGATATTGAGGATGTACAAGCTGTTGCCATTGGGGTATTAAGACATAGAATTATAAAAAATTATAAAGCAGAATCTGATGGGATTTCTATAGAATCTATTGTAAAAAGTTTGTTTTAGACTCAGCTTTATTACATAATTTTAAAAATTTTATTAGAACCTGTCCTTATGATTTTAAATTTTGATTGACTTAAAATAAATCAGTAAATCATATGTTTAATCACTTTTTATTTCAATATAATTTTAATTAATTCGTATTTTTACCGTTGAATATAAAGAAATACAATCTTTCACAATATGGCTTTCGACATAAATGTTATCAAAGAAGTTTACCGACAGATGCCGGGACGAATTGCAAAAGCTCGACAACTCGTTGGGCGCCAACTAACTCTTTCAGAAAAAATTCTATACAGTCACCTTTGGGATGATAACTCTTCTAAGGCTTTTGTTAGAGGAAAAGACTACGTAGACTTTGCACCCGATAGAATTGCTTGCCAAGATGCTACTGCCCAAATGGCTTTGCTACAGTTTATGCAAGCTGGTAAAAAGCAAGTAGCTGTCCCTACAACTGTACATTGTGATCATTTGATCCAAGCCAAAGTTGGAGCGACAAAGGATTTACAGTTTGCATTAAACAATAGTAATGAAGTGTTTAATTTTCTAGAATCTGTATCTAACAAATATGGAATTGGGTTTTGGAAACCTGGTGCTGGTATTATCCATCAAGTTGTGTTAGAAAATTATGCTTTCCCAGGTGGAATGATGATAGGAACTGACTCTCACACTGTGAATGCAGGTGGTTTAGGGATGATAGCCATTGGGGTTGGTGGTGCCGACGCAGTAGATGTTATGGCAGGAATGGCTTGGGAGCTTAAATTCCCTAAATTAATAGGCGTTAAATTAACCGGAAGTCTTTCTGGTTGGACTGCTCCTAAAGACGTTATTCTTAAAGTTGCTGGCATTCTAACTGCTAAAGGTGGGACTGGTGCTATTGTTGAGTATTTTGGTCCAGGAGCCACATCAATGTCATGCACAGGTAAGGGAACGATATGCAATATGGGTGCTGAAATTGGTGCTACTACATCCACTTTTGGGTATGATGAATCTATGGAGCGTTATTTACGTTCTACAGACAGAAATGACGTAGCAGATGCTGCTAATGAAGTTAAAGATTGTTTAACTGCTGATCCTGAAGTTTATATTTCACCAGAGGATTATTTTGATGAATTAATTGAGATAGACTTATCTACATTAATGCCACACATTAACGGTCCCTTTACTCCAGATTTAGCTACCGAAGTTGGTTCAATGAACAAAAAAGCAAAAGCAAACGATTGGCCTCTTAAAGTTGATTGGGGTCTCATAGGTTCCTGCACGAATTCTTCTTATGAAGACTTGTCACGTGCTGCTTCAATAGCACAACAAGCATTAGATAAAGACTTAATAACTAAAGCTGAATTTGGAATCAATCCTGGATCAGAACAGGTTCGATTTACAGCAGACCGAGATGGGATTTTAGAAGTTTTTGAGAAATTAAATGCGAAGATATTTACTAATGCATGCGGTCCATGTATCGGACAATGGGCGCGTTATGAAGACCCTAAGAATGCTCCAAAGAACAGTATAGTTCATTCTTTTAATAGAAACTTTGCAAAACGAGCAGACGGTAATCCAAATACACACGCATTTGTAGCCTCCCCAGAAATGGTAGCTGCAATTGCAATATCAGGTTGTTTAGATTTTAATCCACTTACGGATTCACTCATAAATCAAAATGGGGATAAAGTTATGTTAGATGAACCGACAGGGCATGAGTTACCAGAAAAAGGTTTTGCAGTTGAAGATGCGGGTTATTTAGCGCCTGAAGAAGATGGAAGTCAGATAGTTGTTAGTGTAGCTTCCAACTCTGAACGTTTAGAGTTATTAACTCCTTTTGAGCCGATAGGAAACAAAATTAATGGAGCTAAACTATTGATTAAAGCCTTTGGTAAGTGCACAACAGACCATATTTCAATGGCTGGACCATGGTTGCGTTTTAGAGGACACTTAGACAATATATCTAACAACTGTTTAATTGGAGCTGTCAATGCTTTTAATATGAAAACTAATTTTGTTAAAAACCAATTTAACGGAGAATACAATGCAGTACCTGCTACTCAGCGGTATTACAAATCAAAAGGAGTTCATACGATAGTAGTCGGAGATCATAACTATGGAGAAGGATCTTCAAGAGAACATGCAGCTATGGAACCTCGTCATCTTGGTGTAGCAGCTGTAATTGTAAAGTCTTTTGCACGTATTCATGAAACTAACTTGAAAAAACAAGGAATGTTGGGCTTGACTTTTGCAAATGAATCTGATTATGACTTAGTTCAAGAAGATGATACTTTTAACTTTCTCGATTTGAACGAGTTTTGTTCTGGAAAACCATTAACCATTGAAGCGATTCATGCTGACGGATCTAAAGATTTAATTATAGCTAATCATACTTATAACGATTCTCAAATAGAGTGGTACAATGAAGGTTCTGCATTAAATTTAATTAAGAAACAAAACGCGTAATAACACATGTTCATATAAAATAAAAAACTTCTGATGTTTCAGGCATTTTTTATTGATATAACAAAACTCACAGTGTTTTAAAAAACGCTTTTATAAAGGAAAAGGAAAATAAGGACTTCATTATTTTTAAATCTTCTAAGAAAGTAGACTCCTCATCTAAAAATCTAAACATAGAATCAATAGAGTTTTTTGAATAAAACTGTTCGAAAATCCATTCTCCCTTTTCATTTTCGTCGTGTAAAACTTTTAAAAAAATCTTATCATAAAATTTATATTTTCGCCTAAACAAGTTTTTAGAAGGAGTATTCCCAGCTTTTAAATTAGTGACTATTGATGCCACTTTTTTTTCTGTGTGTTTAAATGAATAGCCTGAAGATCCTTTAACCCAACCAGCAGCAGTTCCGATTTTTGTAACGTGTTTTGTAGAATACTTTTCAAATGGAAAATCAGTCATTGGGATTCTTCCACTTTCAGTTTCGCTAATCGAATAACTTTCTATTTTTAATAGACTAGAAATGTATTGTTTTATATAGCTGTCGTAGGTTGACTCTTCTACAAGTTTTGGGGTAAAGTAAGTAAACTCGATAAGTGCTCTTGTGCTGCTTAATGGTAACACGTAAGTAAAAGTGGTTTGATTTCCATCTTTTAGTCTGTAATCCATCATTGTAAATTGGTCTGTTTTAAAAACAGGCTTATCTACTTCAATAATCCAGCCTTTAAAATGCTGAATAATTTTAGTGTATTTATTTGATTCCGAAAAATAATCATCTGGAATTCTACTATCAAAAATATGTTTGGCTTCGTAAGAATTATTAACTGTTGTGATTTTAGGTTGTTTACTTTTTTCAACAGAAATCACTGAATCAATTATAAAATGAAAATTTGTTTTTTTTGAAATTTCTTGTTTGGCTTTTTTATAAAAATCTAAAACATGTATGGTTTTATAAGTGTAAGGGTGAAGTTTTAAATGAAGTTCCTTTTTATTGGAAAAGACCCAAGCTTCGCTCCAAGATTTTATAACAATTGAATCCCATTTTCCAGCCCCTTTTTCCCAAAAACTTATGGTTTTGTCATTTTCGGTTTTGTGAGATTCATCAATTAAAGCAATTTGTTTATTGTTAAAAAAAGTATCTCGAGAAAGCGCTATGGCTAGTTGAAAACCAGCTATACCATTACCTATTATAATATAATCGTACTGCTCTTTCTGCGCCATTTATTTTGAGTCTTACCGCTTAACGCTTAAAGTATTTAAAAGGTACAATTAGCATACCGTAACACTCACCGTCAGCTTTCCCCAGATGTTTGTGATGTATTTTGTGAGCCCGTCTTAATCCTTTTGCATACCAGTTGTTTGCTTTTCGAAAATACTTAAATCGTTGATGGATAAATATATCGTGTACTAAAAAGTAGGTCCCACCATATGCCATGATCCCCAATCCTATTGGAAGACCCATCCAAAATCCTTCATAGCTCCAGAAATAGAAACACGTCATACTCACCACTGCATAAAAAATAAAAAAGGCATCGTTTCTCTCAAACCAATTTTTGTGATCTTTGTGATGGTGGTCTTTGTGTAGACTCCATAAAAAGCCATGCATGATGTACTTATGGGTAAACCATGCCATAAATTCCATTGCTAAAAAAGTTCCAAAAAACACGAGTATCCAAAAAAATATGTTCATAATTTGTATTATAATAAATTGAGTTGATATTTAACATAACTGCGAGTCAGTAGTTCTATTTTTTTATAATTTGGAACTCTAATTCGAGTACTTTTAATTTCTAAGGCTGGAGTTGTTTTTAATTTTTTAAGTAGTTGGTTATAGTAACGGTATGCCATAAATACTCCAAATTTAGCATCTAAAGGAAGTTGTTTTATCCCGCTAAGACCTTCTATAAAATCTTTTTCAATATCATCTATTATAGCTTTTTTAGAGGTTTCATCTAAATTGTCTAAATCTGTATTTGGGAAGTAGGTACGATTTAGTTCGTCGTGATCTGCCTTCAAATCTCTAAGGAAATTTACTTTTTGGAATGCAGATCCTAAGGCCATAGCTGTCTGCTTTAAAGCTTCATACTTCTCATTATCTCCTTTCACAAAAACTTTTAGGCACATAAGCCCAACAACGTCTGCAGACCCATATATATAATTTTTGTATTCTTCTTCTGTTGTATATACAGTTTTATGTAAATCTTGACGCATTGAATTCATAAAGGCGTCTACCATATCTTTTTCTATTCCATGTGTATAATACGTCTGTTGAAATGAGTTTAGAATCGGGTTTAAACTAATCTTATTAGCTAATGCTGCTTCCAAGTCTGATTCAAACTGTATAAATAGTTTTTCTTTATTGTAGTCGTGAAAAGAATCTACAATTTCATCTGCAAGACGTACAAATCCGTAAATATTATATATATCCTGTCTTATTGTGTTTGACAACATCTTAGTAGCCATTGAAAATGAGGTGCTGTATGTTTTTGTAACAATTTTGCTACAATCTTCAGAAACAGAATCAAAAATTGTTTTCATAAAATAAACTTTAAAAATTCATCTCTAATTAGAATAACATCAATTGAGGTTACTGATCACCAGTTCAGATGTTAATTTTCCTGAAATTAGGGACGGAGGTACTCCTGGTCCAGGAACAGTTAACTGTCCCGTAAAATATAAATTATCCACTTTGGAACTTTTCAGTTTAGGTCTCAAGAATGCAGTTTGTAATAAAGTCATAGCCATGCCGTAGGCATTTCCTTTATAAGAGTTGTATTCTGACTTAAAATCTTTTACACAAAATGATTCACTAAATATAATATTATTTTGAATTGATTGATCTGTTTTTTTCTCAAATCTTTTAAGGATTCTTTGCAGATAATTATTTCTTAGCTTAGGGGTATCTTCAACATTAGTAGCTATGGGCATTAGTATAAACATTGAATCACATCCATCTGGCGCCATTGAAGGGTCAGTTTTTGATGGGACGTTTACGTAAAATAAGGGATGACTAGGCCATTTTGGATCGTCATAAATCTCTATGGCATGTTTTTCAAAATCAGCATCGAAAAATAAATTATGGTGTTCTATGTTTTCTAGTTTTTTATCTATTCCGATGTAAAACAATAAGGAGGAAGGAGCAAATGTTTTCTTATCCCAATATGCTTCGGTATATTGTCTAAATTCAGGATCTAATAGCGTCTCAGAATGATGGTAATCTGCTCCACTTAATACAATATCTGACTCAATAAAAATGGTATTTGATATCAAACCAGTTACTGAATTATTTTCAACAACAATTTTTTCAACTGGATGATTTAGGTTTATCGATACTCCTAACTCGATAGCCAAGGATTCCATACCTTTAATAACTTGGTACATTCCCCCTTTAGGATGCCATGTTCCTAAACCGAAATCAGCAAAATTCATAAAGCTAAAAAATGAAGGGGTCTTACTAGGTTTAGCTCCCAAAAACAAGGATGGGAACTCTAGTGTTGAGATTAACTTTGGATTACTGAAATTTTTTCTGACTTCTTGACTTATATTTTTAAAAAATTGATCTAAACGCAAGACAGTATCTTTTGTAACAAGTTCCAATGGAGAGATTCCTGGAGCATTATATAAGATTTTGTTAACTGCAATTTCATAATTATCTTGAGCCTTATCAATAAATTTTTTTAATTTATTACCACTACCTTTTTCAATACGTTCAAACTCATTACATATTTTATCCATGCAGTC
>JAQWYU010000003.1 GCA_029253805.1 Flavobacteriaceae bacterium
CCGCACAGATGAAGTGTTAATGTTAAAAAAAGAACTGGCAAAGAAAAACTTGAATTAATTAGTTTCATTTTAGTTCAATTGATTTATATCCCTTTGGAATCGAGAAAGGAAATCTTAAAGGCTGATTCAAAACTACGGATTTTAAATTCAAATTTAATGTTGTCTGAGCTTCTATATTAGTGACAATGACGCTTATTTTTTCAGGAATTACTAAGTCATCGACATTTTGATAGGCTTCATATTTAATATCTAAGCGGTTACGCATTGCTGATTCTCTTAATTGCTGAGAGTCAATTTTAAAGTAATTGGGGTTGATTAAATAGATAACTTCAATTAATTCATCAGATTGTTTTGGCGTTAGCATATATGAGCTAGCATGTGGAGTTTTATCAAAACTATTTGATCCGAGTTCAAATAATGCTTGCCCGAGTAAGAGGTTTTGAAGGTTTTCAAACTTTAAATTGGTCCCTAAAAAAGAATTGATCAATGCGTATTCACCATCAAAATATGTATTGTCTAGTTTATTGTAAAAAAGAACACGGTCAGGTGTAATTTTTAATCTTACCATGTTTAAAAAAGCATTTATCCAAATCGTATTGTCTTTACTCATTCTAAGATTTAAGGTATATGTTTCAGATCGATTTTGTTGAGTCATTATGACTTTGAGTTTTGCCTGAAGAGTATTAAATTCTGACTGAGCTTTGTTGTGGTTCTTAATAATCTTATTAACGGATATATGCTCTTCCAAAGAATTTGAATTTTTTAGCGCCTTTGTTGTTTTACAACTCAAAACTATGGCGATTAATGCGAATACATAAAATAGTTTTTTCATGGAATTTTTTTTATTTCATCTGCTTTAATTGCAAACGCTTCTGATTCTTTAATATTTCCCATTTGTCTAAAAGTAGTGCTAAGCTCTATGTAAAAGTCTCGTTGAAGCTCGCTGTTAACGATGACATAGTCTAGCCCCATCATCAAATTATCTATAGCTAACTCTAACTCACTAAGCTGTCTTTGCGCCTTACCATTTACTAAATACAAAACAGGTTGGGATGGGTAGAAGTCTATTTGTTGATTAGTAAATATTAAGGCAGTTTCAAATTGATTAGTTTCTAAGTATAGAACTGCTAGGCATTTTACAGCATCGAAATTGTTAGGGTCAAATTCTATTGCTCTTTGATAATAAGAAATTGCTTTGAGATAGTCTTTACTGCTATAATAATAATTTGCTAGTTCCAAGTCAGAACGTATAGGGGTCCCTTGACCAACCGTGTTTGAAACTTCTATTAAGTCAGATTGATACTGAGGAAACTTAGCTACAAGTTGCATAAAGTCGTTCAATACTTTTACTTTAACGACGGGTTCAATAATATTGCTTGTTGTGACAATTTTCATCGACGCGATCGCCTTCTCTAATTCTTCTGAATCTAAATAGAATTTATATAAAGCAACATGAACTAAATGAGATTTTGGGTGTTGTAACAAAAATGCTTGTGCTGTCTTAAAGGCTTCATTTTTTTTATTAATATTACTATAAGCGAGGACTAAATTTAAAAAATTTTGAGCCGTTTCTGGCGATTCTAATAAACGATTCTTTAAATGTTTAATTCGTTTATCTTCGTCTCCACTCAAGTTATACAGCTCCTCTCTTATTTTATCTCTTGCTAAACTAATTCCCAAGCGGCTGTCTAAGGAATCTATAATACTTAGTGCTTCTTCAAAATTACCAATATTTATGTAATGGTTTGCTAAATTCTGGCTGTAATCCAAGTTCCTTGTTAGTAGAGGTTGAATCGCTACTATAGCGTCTTCATATCGCGCTTGATCAACATACAAATGATATAAACTTTCTTTATACCAAAAATTAGTTGCGTCTAAAGTAATAGCAATTTTAAAGTTTAACTCCGCGTTTTCAAATTGATTACTCTTAAAATAATTAGTGCCTAATTTAAAAAAGATAGCCGATTCACTAGGGTCAATGTCTACACATATGTATAATTCTTTAATCGCTTTAGGGTAATTTTCTAATGCCTCATGTTTTAAAGCCTCATAAAAATGGGCTTGAAAATCCATACGACTAAGGTCTGTCGAAATAGATGGAATAGAATCTGTCTCAATTTGAGAAAATACTCCAAAAGAAATTATTAAAGCACAAATAAGCAATATACCTTGAACACGTTTCATTATTTTCCAGTGCTACCAAAACCACCTTCACCTCTAGAAGTTTTATTTAAATTTTGAACTTCCAGCCATTGTATATGCTCATGTTTTGCAATTACTAGCTGGGCAATTCTTTCTCCATCTTCAATCTTAAATTCCACCGCGGATAAATTTACTAATATTACGCCTATTTCTCCTCGGAAATCGGCGTCTATGGTCCCTGGACTATTTAATACAGTTAGGCCATGTTTAGCGGCTAAGCCACTTCTTGGTCGAACCTGCGCTTCAAATCCAATAGGAAGCTCTATACATAATCCGGTTTTAATTATTATCCGCTCTAACGGTTTTAGAATAATCGGTGCTGATATATTCGCCCGAAGGTCCATTCCAGCAGAGGCTATTGTTTCATAAGCTGGTAATTTATGTGTTGATTGATTTTTAATTTTAATCTTCATTTTATCTTTTTAAAAGTTGTTTAATTATCGTTTTTTCATTGGCACATATAATGCTAATCAGTAAAATGATAAGTCCTGATCCTAAAAAATAATTTTCTCTAAACTTATAAAAAGAAAGAGCTGAAAGAAAAATAGCAAGACAAATGTATAATGCTATTTTTTTTATGTTATAAGGAATTGGATAATACTTCATTCCAAAATAATAAGATAACAATGTCATTGTAAAGTAAGCGACTAAAGTAGCCACTGCTGACGCCATGTAGTTAAATTCCACTATAAATAGAGCGTTGATTAACAAGGTAATCAGTGCGCCAAAAACAGAAATATAAGCTCCAAACTTAGTGCGGTCGGTTACTTTGTACCAGACAGATAAATTATGATATATCCCTAAGAAAAAATAGGCTAGCAACAAAATAGGAACTACACACATAGCTTCCCAATAAGCCTGATTTGGGATAAGAAGTACCTTTAAAAAGTCTATAAAAACTACAACAGTAAGTAATATTACTGCTCCGAATGCAACAAATAACTCCAAAACTTTAGCATAATTTTTTTCAGCGTCTTGATTTTTGGACTGATTGAAAAAAAAAGGTTCAATCCCTAAGCGGTAAGCGGTAGAAAAAAGCATCATAAACAAGGCGAGTTTATAACAGGCTGAATACATCCCTATTGATGATTTAGCAATATTTTCAGGGAGCAATCGCTCTAAAAGAACACGATCAAATGTTTCATTGATTGAAAAAGCAACACCCGCTACAAGTATTGGTAATGCATATTGCATCATTTTCTTCCACAAGAAAGGATCTATTACATAGGTAACTTTAAAGTAAAAACGGACAAGTAATAATAAAGTTACTGCACTTGCAAGCAGGTTAGAAATAAAAATATAACTGACTTCAAAATTAGAAACATAAATCGATTCTAATAGCTTAAAGTTAGACGCTAACGATTTTAGCAGTACTAATAAAAAGATATTAAGCACAAGATTTACAATAACATTGGTTAGTTTAACCATTGTATATGTACCTGGCCTGCCAAGCGCCCTTAAATAGGCAAATGGGATAATAACCAATGCATCTAAAAACAAGGTCCAAACAACCAAAACTATATAGTTAACGTGAATATGAGTGATTGAAGCAATTTGGTGTTGAAAGAGCAGCCCAATCACCAAAAATAAAAATGAGGTAAGAAAAATCGAGACAGATGCAGTACTTAAAACAGAATCTTTATTTGACTCCTTATTAAAAAAACGAAAAAATGCTGTTTCCATTCCATAAGCCAATACAACATTAAAAAGAACAAAATAAGCAAAAATCAAAGAAACTTCTCCATAATCAGATACGTTTTGAAGCACTGATTTATCGGTGTGTAAACGTACTAAAAGAAAACTCAACATTCGTGGGATTACCGTAGCTAATCCATAAATAAAAGTTTGTTTGTATAACGTTTTTAAAACACTCAAATTAATTAAATTTATAGCATAAAAATACACATTTTAACGAACAAACT
>JAQWYU010000004.1 GCA_029253805.1 Flavobacteriaceae bacterium
GTGGTCTTTATTAGGCCACCAAACACTGGCGCCTAAACCTTGACATGATGAGGCTATGAAATCAACACCATTTGAATCTTTTTTCCACGATATTCCTCCATCCCAAGGTGCATTAATTGCTTCTCTGGGTTTGCCTTCATAAGAAATTACTATTGATTCGACACAACCAACCCTGTTTTGTGCTTTTTCTAATTTTATAAAGTGTGCGTTTCCTTCAGAACGAACTTCTAATTTTTTACCACCTTGGATGGCTTTAGTAAGCTTCATGGGAGGCTGTAGGTCAATTTGAAGTATTTGATAAGAGTTAAGTATTGTATAGTGAATTGTATTTTTTCCTTTAATATATTTGGTTTTTGGATTGACAGTAATATCTAAATGATAATAGTTTAAATCCCACCAAGCACGTTCGGTAGTTATGCTTCCTCTTAGAGTGTCTTGTCTTGTGAAATTTTCGTGACCAGCAAACAATGATTGTCCCGCTAAATTATCACTGATCAATAATAACACCACAAATCCAATTTGGTATAATAATTTCATTATAGTCTAGTTCTAATCTCGAATAATTTTATTTGGAAAACTTACGGGGCTTTCAAAGCCATTTGCTCCAACTGAAGCTACTCCGAAAAATGAATTATCAATAACAATTCCATCTAATTTAAATTTAGTGATACCTGTTACAAAACGACTATGTTCCCAGTTAGGTGATGTTGTATCTCTCCAATAAATTTTATAGCCAACGGCATCACTGATGGCATCCCATTCAAGTACAACAGACGGCTTTACAAAGCCTCCAATTCCAACATCATTTGGCCCTGGAGGTGCCCAAGCTAAACTAGCTAAATTAATGGCGTTAACGGCGGTTAGTTTTTTAACATAGGGAATATTAACGTGTTCAAATGTATCTCCATATTTGATTCCATTTTCTTCCCTTATGTCCTGATGTTGTTGGGTGTAATTTTCATGGGCTTCCATAATTCTAACTCCTGCAAATCCAACATCGTTAAAGGGACGGTGATGACCACCACGTCCAAATCGATCTAATCGGTACACCATCATAGGATTCATTTCGGGCATATAGGTTAGTACAGTATTTTGTATGTAGCGCGCAAGTTGTCGGGAGTTGCCATCTACTTCTCCTCCGTAATGTCGTCTAGATTTTCGTTGTTGATCTGTTTCATTTGCAGGAACAGGTTCAGAAAATATTCGAAATGTTCGATTATCAATAACACCATCTACACCTATTATATTTCCAATCATGTCATTATTTAAAATAGCAGCAATATCCCATTTATTTTTTAGCGCAAATTCGGCCAAACCTTTACCGCCAAACAAGCCTTGTTCTTCTCCAGATAAACCAACGTATACGATACTAGACCCAAAAGAATAGTTACTCAAAATACGAGCAGATTCCAGAGTTCCAGCCATCCCTGTAGCATTATCGTTAGCTCCAGGTGAATCAGAAATATAATTGTTAGGATCACTAACACGTGAATCGATATCTCCGCTCATTATAATATAACGGTTAGGATGTTTCGTTCCACGCTGAATGGCGACTACATTTACAACCCAAACATCATTTATGATGCGATTATTTTCACCTGATTTCACTAAGTTTTTTTGATAAAAGACTTCTAAACAATTATTGCACTTTTTGGAAATAGTTTCAAACTCTGATTTAATCCATCTTCTAGCAGCACCTATCCCTCTTGTATTGGAAAGTGTATCACTGAGTGTATGACGTGTTCCAAAATCAGCTAATGTTTTAATATCTTTATTAAGTCGATGTTCAGAAACTGCTTCTATAATATTATGAAGAACATTTTTAGCTGGTTGTGCTTTGCTGAAACTGCTAATCAAAACAAATATTAATAGCTTTAAGTACTTCATTACTTAGTTGTATTTTGTGTTTGTATTTATTTATATTTTTGTTTACCATCAATATAAATATATTTAATCACTTTCAAACAATCCAATCAATAATTTAATTTAAAAATAAAAAAAAATACCTCAAATATTTGAGGCATTTTTTTAAATTATTTGTACTAATGAATTTAAAAACAATAGCTGTTTTTTTCTTTTACTTTTTCAGCTATTTCTATGCGCAAGTCTACAATATCAGGATAGTTAGTGTATTTTGTAAAGCGTTTTAACCCCATTAACATTATCCTTTGCTGATCTCCTTCGGCAAAAGAAATAATACTCTCTTTTCCTTTTTCTTCAACAATATCTACTGCGTGATACAAGTATAGTTTAGCCATCGCAATCTGTGCAGATTGTTCTTCTTGACTTGTACGCTTTACATTTTTTTCAGTCCTTAAAATAGCAGATTCTGCCATGTAAATTTCAATTAAAATATCTGCGGCGGCAATTAATAATTGTTGATGTTCTTCTAGTTGAGGACCATATTTCTGAACTGCTCCTCCAGCAACCATTAAGAATATCTTTTTTAATTTTTTAACCATCTCTTTTTCTTCAGAAAATAATGCCGAATAATCAGGAGATTCAAAAGAAGGGATGCCCAACAATTCTTCTTGTACTTTTGATGCTGGTCCTAATAAATCTACATGTCCTTTCATTGCCTTTTTGACTAACATTCCAACAGAAAGCATTCTATTTATTTCGTTAGTTCCTTCATAAATACGTGCAATTCTAGCATCTCTCCAAGCGGACTCCATTGGGGTTTCTTCAGAGAATCCCATTCCTCCAAAAATTTGAATTCCTTCATCAGCACAGTTTTGCACATCTTCCGATACTGCAACTTTTAATATTGAGCATTCAATTGCATATTCTTCAACACCTTTAAGTTCCGCTTCTTGGTGTGTATTTCCTGACGCTTCACGCATAGCGATTCGATCTTCGATATCTTTTGAAGCTCTGTAGGTTGCAGATTCTCCTGCATATGCACTTGCTGCCATCTCAGCTAGCTTAACTTTAATAGCCCCAAAGTCTGCAATCGGTGTTTTAAATTGTTGACGTTCTTTAGCGTAATTTACAGCGGTATTTATAATACGCCTTTGTGAATCTAAACAAGCCGCAGCTAATTTTATTCGTCCTACATTAAGTGAGTTCATAGCAATTTTAAAGCCTTCTCCACGTCCACCTAACATGTTTTTAGCAGGAATAACAGTGTCATTAAAAAATACTTGACGAGTTGATGATGCTCGAATTCCTAATTTGTGCTCTTCTTCTCCTAAAGTTATCCCATTCGGGTTATCTCCGTCGTACTCAACGATGAAACCAGTAATGTTTTTATCAGTTTCTATTCGTGCAAAAACAATCATTACATTGCAGAACCCAGCATTTGAGATCCACATTTTTTGTCCATTTATTTTGTAGGACTTTCCATCTTGAGAAAGATCAGCAGTTGTTTTCCCAGAGTTAGCGTCTGATCCAGCACCTGGCTCTGTAAGGCAGTAAGATCCAAACCATTCCCCAGAAGCCAATTTTGGAACGTATTTTAGTTTCTGCTCATCAGTTCCATATAGAGTAATTGGCATAGTCCCTATTCCAGTATGTGCACCAAAGGCAGTACTAAATGAGCCTGTTCCACTTGAGATATAATCACATGTTAGCACAGTTGAAACAAATCCCATTCCCATTCCCCCATATACTTCAGGAACTGCGACACTCAAGAAACCCATATCACCTGCTTTACGCATAACACTTTCTGTAAGTGCAAAATCTTTAGCTTCAAAGCGTGCTTTATGAGGAATAATTTCACGATCATTAAATTCCATAACCGACTCTTTCATCATTATTTGTTCTTCTGAAAAGTCTTCAGGAGTAAACACGTTCTCACATTTTGTTTCTTTTACTAAGAATTGACCTCCGCGTAGGATATCTTTTTCTAATTCAGCCATTTTATAATATTGTATTTAGTTCTTTTAGTTTAAAAATTCAAAAATTCCACAAGCACCTTGTCCAGTACCAACACACATAGTGACGGCTCCAAATTTTCCTTGCATTTCTTGCCTTCGCATTTCATCAAACAATTGAACCGATAGTTTTGCTCCAGTACATCCTAGGGGATGCCCTAGAGATATTGCACCACCGTTAGGATTTATAATTTCTGGGTTGAGATCTAGTTCACGAATGACCGCTAAGGACTGTGACGCAAATGCTTCATTTAATTCGATTACCGAAAGATCTCCCTTCTTCAAACCGGCTTGATTTAAAGCTTTTGGGATTGCTTTTACAGGCCCAATTCCCATTATTCTTGGTTCA
>JAQWYU010000005.1 GCA_029253805.1 Flavobacteriaceae bacterium
TTTGCATTTGTTTTCAGAGAATCGATTCCCAAACCTGTTCGTTATGATTGGGAGCATGATCAATATGATGAAATGCAAGATCCGTTTTTACAACAATTTGATGAAGATGGGAATTTTATCGAATCTCCCAAAGAAGAACTACACACTACAGACTCATCACTAGAAGTACATTATAGCTTCAAGAATAAGCCCCATTAGAAGCGCTGTCTGACGACTTCATAAAGAAAAGCACCACATGCAACAGAAACATTTAATGATGCAATACTACCGTACATAGGAAGTTTTGCTTTATCGTCCACCAACTTTAATATAGAAGGGTTAATTCCTCGATCCTCAGAACCCATAATTACAGCACATCCTTGTTTGAAATTGACATCATAAATGGTGTTTTCTGTTTTTTCAGTTGCTGCAATCACTTTTATATCCGAGGCTTGTAAGTAAAACATGGCATCTTTGATGTGATCAACTTTACATATTGGGATGTTGAATACTGCACCTGCACTAGTCTTAACTGTATCCCCGTTTATAGGAGCTCCACCACTTTTTTGAATAATGATTCCGTCGACGCCAGTACATTCAGCAGTTCTAATTATAGCTCCAAAATTACGTACATCACTTATTTGATCGAGTAATAGAAATAATGGAGTTTCTTTAGTTTCTTTAACAGCAGTTATTAATCCCTCTAAATCATAGAACGCTATTGGTGACATATTAGCTACAGCCCCTTGATGGTTGTGTTGGGTTAACCGGTTTAGCTTCTCAACTGGTACATATGTAAAGTTTATATTTTGCTTTCGCAATAGTTTTTCTAGCTCTGTGAATAATTCGCCGCTGAGTCCTTTCTGTAAAAAAACTTTATCAATTGTATTTTCAGCTTCAACAGCTTCAATTATAGCACGAAGTCCATATATTTTAGTTTCTTTCTCCATGCCGCTAAAGTACTCATTACACGTGAATTCTAAAGTAATTAAATAAAAAAGCAGATTTAAAATTTAAATCTGCTTCAGAATAAAGTTCTTGAGGTAGTACAAACTTATTGTAGTACTATTTTCTTATGTGTTTTTTTCGTCCCTTGGCTTAGGCTTAGGAAATAAATTCCTTTTGAAAAACTTGTAGTATTTATGTTTCCATTGTTTATGGAAGAACTTCCCAATATATTTTGAGAATAGACTACTCTTCCTTGAAGGTCAATTAATTGTACTAAACAAGATTTATTGGATTGAGATGCAAATTTAAAGTTTATCATTCCCTTGGCTGGGTTAGGCCATACCATAAAGCTTGATAATTCGTTTTTTCCAGTTGATAGGGGAATAGATAAGTCTGACCCAGTAACTATAAGTGAATAATCTTGACTTCCAACCGATCCTGGAGTAGGACCTGGAAAAACGCCTTTGTGAGAAATTGTGATTGTGTACTGCCCAGCGGTTGGGGCTTCTATTTCAACACGTTCAATATTATCTACAATATTATCTCCCTTTATTGCAGCTGGTAGGTTAGATAAATCTAATCTCCATGGGAAATACTCATTATTATCACTATCAGTAATCCTCAAATCTAAATCATTCTCTAAAGCAGGTGTGGTACTGTTTAGTATTCCATTTTGAGTTCCTCCCGCAATATCGGTCCAACATATAGTAGCCATAAACTTTTCTGACTCTGTCACATTTACTGTAAAAGAGTAAACGTCACCGTTGTTTAGAGTTCTTTCTTCCACTATTGCTTCATTGGATTGTGCTGCTGTTATTGTTTGCGCTGCAAATTCAGCATTTAATAGTCCCCA
>JAQWYU010000006.1 GCA_029253805.1 Flavobacteriaceae bacterium
CCCATCCCTGAGCCAGTCATACGTACAATAGCCCCGGCCACAATTACAAGGTAAATGAGCGTCAAAGAAATTTTTGAAAGTTTTCTGAATTTATTCTTCATTTGAAATAATTAATCCTAATTCAGTTCCTTTTTTTAACATCAATTCAAAAGCTTTTTCGGGGTCGTTTGGGATAATACCCTCCAAGATAGATTCTTTTATATATTCTTTTATAATTCCTATTTCTTTTGAAGGACTTAGGTCAAAAGTTTTCATGATTGTTTCTCCAGATATTGGAGGCTGAAAATCTCGCAAACGATCACGTTCTTCAACTTCTACTATTTTTTCTCTGACAAGCTTGAAGTTGTTATGGTATTTTTTGAATTTAAATAGATTTTTGGTGGTTATATCCGCTTCACAGAGTGTCATTAAATCCTCAACAAATTCCCCGGCATCAAAAACTAGTCGTCTAATTGCAGAGTCGGATATATTTTCTTGAGCCAAAACTATAGGTCTTGAACTCATAAAGACAAGTTTTTGTACGTATTTCATTTTGTCATTTAATGGCATCTTAAGACGTTTGAACAAGTGATAGACCATCTTAGATCCTTTTAATTCGTGACCGTGAAAGGTCCAGCCTACTTTTTTACTAAATAGTTTAGTAGGTGCCTTCCCGATATCATGCAGAAGAGCTGCCCATCGAAGCCAAATATTATCAGTGTAATTAGATATATTATCTACAACTTCTAGAGTGTGGTAAAAGTTGTCTTTGTGCTTTTGTCCTTCAATTTCATCAACTCCTTTCAAGGCTGTTAGTTCAGGCATTATGTAATCGAGTAGTTCTGTTTTTTCAAGTAGTAAAAAACCAATGGAAGGCTTTTTACATTCCAATATTTTTTGAAGTTCTACGTTAATTCGCTCATTTGTAATAATTTCAATACGTTGTGATTGTTCTTTTATTGCTTTTAGACAAGCGGAATCTATTGTGAAATTTAATTGGGTTGCAAATCGAATAGCCCTTAGCATTCTTAATGGATCATCACTAAATGTAATAGCGGGTTCTAAGGGAGTTTTAATACTTTTTGACTTAATATCACTTATGCCTTCAAATGGATCTAAGAGCTCTCCATAGCTAGCCGTATTTAAGCTAATAGCCATGGCGTTGATAGTGAAGTCTCTTCTGTTTTGATCATCTTCTAAGGAGCCATTTTCTACAATTGGGTTTCGACTATCTTTCTCATAGGATTCTTTTCTGGCTCCCACAAATTCAATATCAATACCTTCATGTTTAATCATTGCTGTTCCATAGGTTTTGAAAATTTGAACCTTAGGATTGCTAGGTAATTTTTTTGAAACATGTTTAGCTAGTTCAATTCCACTACCTGTAGCTACAATATCAATATCTTTTTTTGAGCAATGATCTAAAATAAAGTCACGTACAAAACCTCCAATGACATAAGAGTCAAAACCGAGTTCTTCTGTTGATTTAGAAATGATCTCAAAAATTGGAGATGAAAGTGCATGTTTGTAATTCATAGGTATTTAGTATGCTTACAATTAAAAATTATTTTCTAATAACTTTTACTTCTCCGTTGTTGCCTAATTTAATAATCGAAGATGCTTTAGAAGCTTTTTTTGTACGATCCAAATTTACGACATAGTCTACACCTTTTAAAATATACTCATCGATTTCTTGAAAGGTTTTTGGAGTCAATTTTCCTGCAATATTAGCAGATGTAGAAACAATAGGTTTCTTAAATTTTTTTAGTAAATCAACACAGAAACCTTTTTTAATCACTCGAATAGCTAATGTATTATCTGCAGCAATAAGGTTTTCGGAGACTCTCAAGGGTTTGTCATATACTATCGTTGTTGGGTCGACGGCATGTTCTAAAATGCTGTATGCAGCTTCTGGAATTTCTTCCAGGTGATAATTTAACATTTTTAAATCACTGACTAAACAAATCATAGTTTTTCTATCCTTACGTTTTTTAAATTTAAATAGTTTTTCAACTGCTGAGTAATTAGTTGCATCACACCCCAAACCCCAAACGGTATCGGTTGGGTAAAGAATAATCCCACCTTGTTTGAGCGATTTAATAGTATTGTTTATTTCAAATGAATTCATATGTGGGATTTTACTTTCAATTTTATTATTAAATAAAAATTAAAGTCTGTTTTTTCTCAGTAACCAAAGTTTTATATACCTGATTAATATTATATATCCTTGTATATATCCAATAGCCAAACCGACTACACCATCTCTAAATCCACTTTGTAAAATATAGTGCTTAAAAAATCCCCAAAATGGTTTAATTATAAAATGATAAGGAGTTAATTTTCCTGTTCTTTTATCATAATCTACCGATTGCCAAGTTGCATAACGGTTCATTTTTTCAATATACTTATCAAAAGTAACATATGTGTTATGATAAAATTTATTTTTAAGTTTCCCTGTTTTTCCATTAACAAGAATTTTTGCGTGAACTAGTTTGTCTTCATAAACACAAAGGTCTCTTTTAAATAGTCTAATTACACTGTCATTTTTCCAGCCACTGAAATTTACTTTCTCACCCATAAAATGATTATTTCTTCCAATCGAATATGCCGCTATATCATTTGGCGGATTTTGCATTAGTAATTTAATTTCATTTTCTAGTTCTGAAGTTACACGTTCATCGGCATCTACCAATAAGATCCACTCATAGCTAGCCTGAGGAATAGCCCAATTTTTTTGTGATGCAGAATACTCATATTCTCGCCTAATAACTTTAGTTGCTAACTTTTTAGCTATTTCATAAGTTCCATCATTACTAAAGCTATCAACTACAATTATTTCGTCAGCAAAATTAACACATTTGATGACTCCTTCAATATTATGTAATTCATTGCCAGTGGGAATTATTACAGTTAGTTTAGCCATAATTTGTGATAACTTTAATTTTAATATTTAATATAGATTTTTTTCAAAATATGATATTAATTTTGTTGAATTCACACTGAACCTTTGCCGTTAATATTAAAGTGTAAACTTACAAAAAAACTTTATATTTGCGTGAATGACACCTATTGATACTTCTATAATTATAAGCACCTACAATTCTGTTGAATGGCTTGAAAAAGTACTTCATGGATATAATAATCAAACCTATAAATTGTTTGAAATTATTGTAGCTGACGATGGTTCCACTAAAGCTACTTTTAATCTGATTAAAAAGCTCAAAAATGAAGTCTTTTATCCAATTATTCATGTTTGGCACGAAGACAATGGTTTTCAGAAGTCAAAAATATTAAATAAAGCAATTTTGGCATGTAATACTCCTTACATAATCATGTCTGACGGAGACTGTATCCCTAGATCCGATTTTGTTCAGGTTCACAATGACCACAAACAATACGGTTATTTTTTGTCTGGCGGCTATTTTATGTTGCCTATGAGTATTTCAAAGTTAACAAATATTGATGATATTTATAGTGGAAAGTGTTTTGATTTAAAGTGGTTAAAATCTAATGGATTAAAATCCTCATTTAAAAATAATAAGCTCTCATCATCTAGATTTAAGTCATGGTTTTTAAATAATGTAACTCCTACCAATGCAAGTTGGAATGGTCACAATGCATCTGGATGGAAAAAAGATATTATTGCGATTAATGGTTTTGATGAACGCATGCAGTACGGCGGTCAAGATCGTGAGCTCGGTGAACGGCTTTTTAATTATGGAATAAAAAGTAAGCAAATACGTTACAGTTCAATTTGTGTACATTTAGATCACCCCAGAGGATATAAAAATATAGATTCTATTAATAGGAATTTAGCTATCAGAGCTACTACCAAAAATGAGTTTAAAGTTTGGACAAAATCAGGAATAGTTAACACCCAAGTCTCAAATTGATTTAATTATCATTATGAAGAAAATTATAGCTCCCTTGTTTCAAAAAAATAAGACTGAATTAGATAATTTTGTTTCTGAATTTAATCTTTCTGGAAAACAATTTGGGGAAGCTTCAAGAAATACAATTAAATTATTTGATTTAAACGGAACTAAGGTTAACATAAAAGCTTTTAAAACTCCGATGATTATTAACCGTCTAATTTATGGTTTCATAAGAAAAAGTAAAGCCCGGCGTTCTTTTGAGTATGCAAATCGTTTATCAACATTAGACATTAAATCTCCAACTCCTATTGCATTTTATGAGTTTTCTAATTTTGGGTTTTTTGGAAAAAGTTATTATGTTAGTAGTCACTTGAACTGTGACTTAACTTTCCGAGAACTTACAAAAGATCTGAATTATCCAGATCATGAGATTATTATTCGAGCTTTTACTAGATTTACTTATAATCTGCACCAAAAAGGAGTTAATTTTTTAGATCATTCACCTGGAAATACATTAATTGTAAAGAACGATGGTGGCTATGATTTTTACCTTGTTGATTTAAATAGAATGAAGTTTATGGATCTTTGTGTTGAAGTTAGAATTGCTAATTTTGCAAAATTAACAACCAATAAATATATTGTTAAATTGATGAGCGATGAGTATTCAAAATGTATAGGCAAGTCAAGCGATTATATTTTTAAAATAATGTGGAAACATACCTGCGAATTTCAATATAAATATCAAAGAAAAAAACGCATAAAAAAGATGTTATTTTTTTGGAAAAAATAATCTAGTTTAAACTTTTTTTATTTCAGTCGATTTTCAATCCATTTAGATAAAAATTTTAGAGTTTTTGAAGGACATTGATCTAAGCTTTGGAGTCCTAAAAAACGCTTTTTATTTCCATTCAACAAAAAAACAAACTTTATCCAAAAAAGTGGTTTAGTGTATGATCTCATGTAAAGAAGCTCAAGATCCGAAATCAATACACATGATTTATTTTTTATTTCAATGTGGTTAGCTAGTCCTTGCGGCGTGAATTGATTTTCGTTCCGAAACTTATATTTAATGTTTTCAATAAAAATATTTGGGTTATTATTGAAATAGGTTTTAAATGTTGATTTTCTAAGAGGATGTGGAGTATGTTTAAAGTTGTAGTATTTTTCTAACCCAATAAGTTGTGCTGCTTTTTGTTGTGCTTTTTTATGTCCTACTCTAATTTTTTTAAATTTTTTATAAAAAATATCTTTATCAAATTTTAGCCATTTTCCTCTAAGTACAGGAAGCCCTTTTCTAAAAAAATCACTGGGTTTAGTGTGCTTGATTAAAAAAAAGTCATCGTTAAAATAGATAAAATGTTCAGCTAGTCCAGGGATTCTGTGCATACAGGTTTCAATGGGCCTACAGTTAAATGTGGGTAAGAATTGTTCAAAATCTTTAAAAACTACTTTGTGATCAACGATTGAAACTTTTTTGTAGTAGTCATTATTATCGATTTTTTCTAGAAATTCAGGAGTCTGTTCATCAGTAATAATATGTATATTTTCAATATATGGAGCGAATTTTAATATGGAATCAATGGTGAATTTAATTTCATTTACTTGATCAAACCTTGTTCTAAATTTTGTTAATGAAATTTCACTTTTATTGTCAACATAATTTGAGATTTTTATTTTGTGTTTATCGTCATTTCCGTTTACCCACAGTATTACGGCATCGATGTTGTGAATGTTTGTTTTATATTTAGTCATAATTTAGACTTCTGTTATTAACTTCTGTCCTTTATTTAGCTTAGGAAGTTTAAAGTAATCCCCAATTATTTTGTTGTATTCACTAGGAACAAAATCTTTTCTTCCATCTGAGGGATAAAAGGTCATTTCTCCAAAAACAGATTTCCCTTTGATTGAGTAAAAGTCAACACGTACAAAAGGTAATTTATCAGCCAATATTTCTGATAACTTAATCATTTCTTCCAAATTTGAAGGTTTTTCTATAGGATCTTCTTTTTTTATTAGCAAACTTTTTTCCTTAGGAACATATCTAAATGGTAAGGGCTTAAAGTCAAGGTCAAAAAATCCTCTTTTGTGATTATCAGCTCTATCTAAGTGAATTTCTAAGAAGCTAGCGACTCCATCGAAACAGTAAAACTTATAGTCAATTAGCGAATTTCTTTTATCTTCTTTTAAGTATTTCTCAGCAATTAATCTAGGTTTTACGTCTTTATAAGCCCATTCCTGACCTGTTCTGTAATATTGGTTTTTTCTTAGCCATTTTTTGAATAGTTTGATTGCTTTTTTAGTATCCAACTTGTTTTTGTCAGTAACAATCAAATTATGACTGCTGGTGTGTGTGGCTTTAATTACGAATTGGTTGGGTAGGGATTCAAAACAGACCTCACTAGGTTTATCATACACTCCATGTATTACATTAAGATATTTTATTCCAATTTTTTCTTCGACATAAGATCTAACAGCAAACTTATCAACTAGTTGGTTTAATATTTTTGGATGATAAAAAACTTTATACCATTGAATTTTTTCATTAAACTCGACAGGTTTTACCAAATTCAATCTTTTTCCCGTGTAGTGTTCGTAAAGAAAATAAGCATATATTTTTGGAGGTAAATACCGCATTTTCTTTAAAAGTCGTAAGCTTACTTTTCGTAGTTTAATGACCATGTGTCAAGGAAATTTTATAAATATAATTTATATTTTTAAAGAGAATCATACTGCTACATTATGTGTTCTTAATGCATCATTTAAAGAAGTTTTTTTGTTAGTACTTTCTTTTCGTTTTCCTATTATTAATGCACAAGGGACATTATATGCTCCAGAAGGGAACTTTTTTGAATAACTACCAGGAATAACAACGGAACGTGATGGAATAAATCCTTTATGCTCCTTTGGTTTATCTCCAGTAACGTCAATTATTTTGGTACTCATTGTTAATACAACTCCAGCTCCTAAAACTGCTTCGGATTCGATGCGTACTCCTTCTACTACTACACAGCGAGAACCAATAAAAGCATTGTCCTCAATAATAACCGGTGATGCTTGTAGAGGTTCTAAAACCCCTCCGATTCCAACTCCTCCGGAAAGGTGAACGTTTTTTCCTATTTGAGCACAACTTCCTACTGTAGCCCAAGTGTCAACCATTGTACCTTGATCTACATAGGCTCCAATATTTACATAGCTAGGCATTAAAATGGTTCCTTTAGAAATGTAAGCTCCATGTCTTGCAACCGCATGTGGAACGGTTCTTATGCCTTTTTCTGCATATCCTGTTTTTAAAGGTATTTTATCATGAAATTCAAAAGGACCAACTTGAATGGTTTCCATTTTTTGGATTGGAAAGTACATCACTACTGCTTTTTTAATCCATTTGTTTACTCGCCATCCCTCTTTTGTTGGTTCTGCTACGCGAAGCTCACCCTTATCTAGTAAATCAATGGTTAATACAATAGCTTCTTTAGTTTTATTTTCCAGTAAAAGTGTTCTGTCTAGCCAAGCAGATTCAATAAGTGTTTGTAAATTAGTCATCATGTATTTTTTACAAATATAGCCCTAAAAATATGAAATAATTTTATGTTTTTAATATCTAGTTTAGAATGCTTTTGAAGATAGTCATATCCGTTTAAAATTCTTATTTTTGTTAATGATGGGAAGAATTTTGGCAATTGACTACGGAAGTAAACGGACAGGAATAGCTGTAACAGATGAGATGCAAATTATAGCCTCAGGCTTAACTACTGTAAGTACTAAAAGTTTGCTTGAGTTTTTAAAATCATATATTTCTTTAGAAACAGTTGATCTCATAGTGGTTGGATTACCAAAGCAAATGAATAATAAGCTTTCAAAAAGTGAACCATTAATCTTGAAATTTATTAAAATTTTAAATAATCAATTTCCTGATATGCCAGTGGAAAGAGTCGATGAGCGCTTTACTTCTAAAATAGCTTTCCGGTCCATGATAGCTAGTGGTCTTAACAAGAATCAGCGTAAAAACAAGTCTCTCGTTGACGAGATTAGTGCTACTCTCATTCTTCAGTCCTATCTTATCAATAAATAATTCTAGACTTATTATTTTATAAAACCAAAGAATTGTATTTTTGGCCATTATTATAAAAATATGATTTTACCAATTGTAGCTTACGGAGATCCCATTCTTAAAAAAAGAGCTTCTGAGATTAACAAAGAAACTCCTAAATTGAAGGAAATTATTGCCAATATGTATGAATCTATGTATGGTGCTCATGGAGTTGGACTCGCAGCTCCACAAGTTGGTCTTTCAATTCGATTGTTTCTTGTCGATACATCTCCTTTTGCAGAAGATGAGTCGTATTCTATTGAAGAGAAAAGAAAGCTTAAGTGTTTTAAGAGAACGTTTATTAATGCCAAAATTGTTGAAGAATATGGAGAGGACTGGTCTTTTAATGAAGGTTGCTTAAGTATACCAAATGTTCGTGAGGAGGTTATAAGAAAATCAGTAATTAAAATTGAATATCAGGACGAAAACTTTAAAAAATATATTGAGACATTTGATGGGTTAATTGCTAGAGTAATACAGCACGAGTATGATCATATTGAAGGAGTTCTATTTACTGATAAAGTGTCATCCTTAAAAAAGCGTCTCTTAAAAGGTAAATTGACTAATATTTCTAAAGGAAAGACAAGTGTTGATTATCGAATGCGCTTTCCTAATATTTCTAAAAAAAGAACTTAAACAAACAATATAATTTAATAAATGGAATTAGATAAAATTTTAGCTATCTCAAAAAAACCTGGCTTGTATAAATTAATCACCCAATCGCGTGGAGGTTTTATCGCAGAGTCATTGTTAGATAAAAAACGAATCTCAGTTAGCATTAGTAGTAATGTAAGTGTTTTAAGTGAAATTGCCATTTATACACTTAGTGAAGAAATTCCTTTAGAGACTGTTTTTTCTAAGATATTTGAAAAGGAAAATGGAAATTCAACAAGTATTAGCCCAAAAGCTTCAAAAGATGACTTAGAAGCTTATTTCTTTTCTGTGTTATCTAATTATGACGAAGATCGTGTATATGCTAGTGATTTCAAAAAG
>JAQWYU010000007.1 GCA_029253805.1 Flavobacteriaceae bacterium
AAATACTGTATACTAGTAAACGTTAATCCTTTGTAAAGGTATAGAGGAACTGAAATGATGTCCGCTATAATCCAGAAATACCAATTTTCAATTTTACGTTTGGCCATAAGCCACATGCCTACAAAAAATAAAGCCGTTGTCAACGTATCTACATAAGCTACCCAATTGGTCCACATTTTAAAAAACTGATAAACTTCATAAACTAATACTAAAGTTGATGCGAAGATTACAACCCCTATTATTTGTTCTTTTTTTGTAATTCTTGAGATTGGCGTTACATTTTTTGAATCCACTTTTCGAGTCCATATGTGCCAACCATACAAACTCATGATGAAATAATATCCGTTGATCATCATGTCTCCTAATAATTGCCCTTTAAATAACAAATAAACAAATATAGAAGTACTTATTAGGCCGGTTGGAAAAACTAAAATATTATTCTCTTTAGAAAACCAAACAGAAGCAAATCCAAAAAGTACTGCAGTGATTTCCATAACAACATCTAAAGCCGCGTAAGAACTATACTGGTCAAATAAAAGATTAAAAATTTGGCTCATAATCACTTTGGTCAAATTTTATACTCAAAACTACATGATCTAATGCTATAAATGAAGCTTTAATGGCTTTTGATATAAATAGCATTAAAGTATCATACTCACCATAAATCTGTGTACTCAAAGGAGTTCCAATTACTTTGAATCCTGACTTGCGCAAACTTTTGATAAATGCTGTTATTGGGGGCTCAAAATCGGTCTGCAAAGGGGTTAATGTAAATTCTATAGATATATTCATGATGTAAGATATTAAATTTCTGGCTCTGTAATAACACACCCAAAACCTTCAAACTCCATAAAAGTAGCGATAAACTTCAATTTATTATGTTTTCTAACAATCCAAGCAATCGTTTTGTTGGAATCTGTGCTAAAAGGAAGCACTATAAAATGCTTTTTAAAATTTGTTCCTGGGATCCCATACAATTTATAAAGAGCTTCTTTAGTACACCATACCCATGTTAACTTCTGAATTTGAAATGGATCTTTTTCGTCCAAATAATAGGTTTCATAACCAATAAATTTTGAAGCTATTTTAATTATTTTAGAACGTTGCTTTTCAATGTCAATCCCTACTTCGACAGAGCTAATTACTAGCGCAGAAAAATGATATGAATGAGAGATTGACACGTATTTCCCGTCCTTCAAATATGGCTTACCAAATGAATCATAAAATAAATCTGAATCTGAATATCCAAATTCTATTAATAACATTCTAACACTTAAAAAAGCTCTACGATGAAGTTCACTGTTCATCCCATTTACACGCTCCAAGCTTTCAAAGTTCAAATCAGTACTGTACAACAAAGACTCAAGGGGCTCCGAAATCTTCCATACTTTAACAATAGTTTGTGAATTTAAATGGATTGATTTGTAAAGTGGCATTTAATTTTTAAAAAGTTAATGGTTATCTTTGCATTAAATTAAACTTAAAAACGAAAATAAGCTATTTTGTGAGTTAAATCCAAAATAGTGCATTTAAAAAATTGATCTATGAAAGTAAAAACTATACCCTATATTCCATATAAAGTAAAAGACATGTCACTTGCTGACTGGGGACGTAAAGAAATTGAGCTTGCTGAATCAGAAATGCCAGGCTTAATGAGCCTTCGCGATGAATATAAAGATAGTCAGCCTTTAAAAGGTGCTCGTATTGCTGGTTGTCTACATATGACAATACAAACAGCTGTTCTTATTGAAACTCTGGTAGCCTTAGGAGCAGATGTGACATGGAGTTCATGTAATGTATTTTCAACGCAGGATCAAGCAGCAGCAGCCATTGCGGCAGCTGGGATCCCAGTCTATGCTTGGAAAGGCCTCACTGAAAAAGAATTTGATTGGTGTATTGAACAAACTTTATTTTTTGGAGAAGACCGTCAACCACTAAATATGATTCTTGATGACGGAGGTGATTTAACAAATTTAGTCTTTGATCACTACCCTGAATTGATGTCTGGTATTAACGGATTAAGTGAAGAGACTACCACAGGGGTTCACCGCTTATATGAGCGAATGAAAAATGGAACATTGTCTATGCCAGCAATCAACGTTAATGACTCTGTTACAAAAAGTAAATTTGACAACAAATACGGATGTAAAGAGAGTGCTGTAGATGCTGTTCGCCGCGCCACTGATATCATGTTAGCGGGCAAACGAATAGTTGTTTGTGGATATGGTGATGTTGGTAAAGGAACTGCAGCATCATTTAGAGGTGCGGGAAGTATTGTAACTATCACTGAAATTGATCCTATCTGCGCATTACAAGCTGCCATGGACGGGTTTGAGGTTAAAAAACTAGAGACTGTTTTACCTACCGCTGACATTGTGGTGACTGCAACTGGTAACAAAGATATTGTACTTGGCGCTCACTTTGAAGCAATGAAAGACAAAACTATAGTTTGTAACATAGGTCACTTTGATAATGAAATAGACATGACATGGCTTAATGACACATATGGAAATACAAAAGTTGAAATTAAAGCACAAGTAGATAAATACACCATCAATGGAAATGATATTATTGTTTTGGCTGAAGGTCGCTTAGTAAACTTAGGCTGTGCAACCGGTCACCCAAGTTTTGTAATGAGTAATTCCTTTACAAATCAAGTTCTAGCTCAAATTGAGTTATGGAATAACAAAAACGCCTATGAAAATGAGGTCTATATGTTGCCAAAACATTTAGATGAAAAAGTTGCAAAACTTCATCTTGACAAAATCGGAGTAGAACTTACCGAACTTAGAGATGAACAAGCAAGCTATATCGGAGTAGAAACTCAAGGTCCATTTAAGCCTGAGTACTATCGTTACTAAAAAACTTATAAAACCAAAAAAAACCAAAGTATTTACTTTGGTTTTTTTTGGTTTAAATTTAGTCAACAAAAATTAATTAATGGAACTTCTTAGGTCATCTAGAAATAAACTGGAACATATAATAGAAATTATTGGAGAAGCTCAAGAACACCTAGCAATTCAGAATATCGATCAATGGCAAAATGGTTATCCAAATGAAGAGGC
>JAQWYU010000008.1 GCA_029253805.1 Flavobacteriaceae bacterium
ATTGATGATACGCTAATAAATCAGCATCTTTACACCCAAAATTTACCAGATGTTGATTTATTAATCAGAACTAGTGGAGAAAAACGCATAAGTAACTTCCTGTTATGGCAAATAGCCTACGCAGAATTATATTTTACAGATTTGTACTGGCCGGAATTTAAAAAAGAAAACATATATGAGGCCATTATAAGTTATCAAAAAAGAGAACGACGATTTGGAAAAACAAGTGAACAGCTTAGCTAAAAAAGCTCTTAAAAATATTTACACAATTTTCTACTTATGCTTATTCATGAGTAGTTTTACTATTATTTCTCAGAACAAAAAACTTACAAAAACGGATTTTAAAATTGCTGACATATCTGTTAGTGGGGAAACTGTGTATGGGGCTGAAACCATTATAACTTACTCAGGTTTAAAAAATGGAGAATCCATCATTGTTCCTGGCGGGACAAAAATTAGTACTGCAATCAAAAAATTATGGGACTCAAATCTTTTTAGCAGTATTGAAATCTTTATCACCAAAACTGTGGGGAGTGATGTATCCTTAGAAATAGCTTTAAATGATCTCCCTGAACTTAAAAACGTTAAGGTTACTGGAATTAAAAAAAGTAAAATTAAAGAGGTAATTGATGAAAATAAATTAATTAAGGGAGTAAAAGTAACCGAAAACTTAATAACAACCACTAAAAACTATCTCGAAAGTAAATACAGAAAACTCGGTTTTCTGAATGCAAAAACTACTATTAAAACGTCCAAAGTTAATGATTCAATCAATAAAACTAGAGTAAATATGATTGTCAATATTTCTAAAGGATCAAAAATAAAAGTAAAAAACATTGATTTTATAGGTGCGGAAAAAATTAGCCAGACCAAACTGCGAAAAACAATGAAAAACACAAAACAAAAAAATTTATTCCGTATTTTCAAACGATCAAAATACATAAAAGCTGATTACTCGGACGATCTGCAAAGTATCATTGATAAATACAAAGAAAAGGGGTATAGAGATGCCAGAATAATTTCTGATACGTTAATCAATAATAAGGACAATACAATCTCTTTAAAAGTTGAAATTGAAGAGGGCGAAAAATATTATTATGGCTCAATAAGATTCTTAGGAAATACTATATATTCTGATGACCAGCTCAACCAACTATTGAAAATTGAAAAAGGAGACACATACAATGGGGTTGAGTTAGAAAAAAGAATTGCTGATAATACTGATCCCGATGCACATGATCTAACTAATCTATATCAAAACAACGGGTATCTATTTTCTACAATAACTCCTGTTGAAGTTAGTACAAGTGGAAATATAATTGACATGGAAATTCGAGTAACAGAAGGTAAGCCTGCATATTTTAAAAACATTACAGTTTCTGGGAATGATAAAACAAATGATCCTGCAATTTACAGAAATTTAAGAACAAGACCTGGACAACTATACAGCAAAAAAAACATAGTAAGAACCATTAGAGAGCTAGGACAGCTCCCTTTTTTTGATGCGCAACAGATTTCTCCAGATATAAAAAATGTAAATCCAACTGATGGTACTTTAGATGTAAATTATTCTATAGTTGAAAAAGGCTCTAGTCAAATAGAACTTCAAGGAGGATACGGAGGGGGAGGTTTCATTGGAACGCTTGGACTTTCATTTAATAATTTTGCTTCGAAAGATCTATTTATAAAAGATGCTTACAAACCATTTCCAATGGGTGATGGTCAAAGTTTAGCTCTCAGATTACAAGCAAGTAGGTTTTTTCAAACATCTAGTTTCTCCTTCACTGAACCTTGGCTGGGTGGAGAAAAACCAGTGCAATTTTCAACTTCTATTTCTCAAACTAAACAATTCCTTTACAACCCCCTAACAAGAAATGCTGATAAAAATAGAAGTTTTAACATAACTGGCATAACTTTTGGAGTTGCAAAAAAATTATCAGTTCCTGACGACTATTTTGTGCTTTCACAAGCGGTAAGTTTTCAATACTATGACTTAAATGATTATAATACAGGTTTATTTACCTTTGGTAATGGGAATTCTAATAATTTAGCATATACCGTTGGATTGAGCCGAAATAATACATTTAACGATCCAATATATCCAATTGGCGGCTCTAGCTTTAGCTTATCGGCTAAACTTAGCTTTCCATATTCACTTATTAGCGATATAAATTACACTGATCTTAAAAATGAAAGAGATACTCAAGTTGATTTGATTTCTCAATATTCTAACAGCTCAAGCCAATTTGAGCTTGACTTAAGAAACGCTGCTAGTGAACGTATTGGTGAGATTGACCAATTACGATACAAGTGGTTAGAGTTTTATAAGGTGAAGTTCAAAGGTGAGTGGTACACAAAGATTATTGGTAAACTAGTTCTAAAGCCAACTTTTGAATTTGGCTTTTTAGGAGCTTATAATAATGACCGGGGGGTTATTCCTTTTGAACGTTTCTTTTTGGGTGGAGATGGATTAGGGCAAATGAGCTTAGACGGTAGAGAAGCTATTGCATTAAGAGGATACCCTAACCAATCACTGTCTAGTCAAGATGGTGGTTCAATTTACAACAAATTCTCTTTAGAACTAAGACACCCAATAACATTAGCACAACAAACTAAAATATTCGCACTTGCATTTTTAGAGGGGGGAAACTCTTATAATGAATTTATAAACTTTAATCCTTTTAACTTAAAAAGATCAGCAGGAGTTGGTCTTCGCATTTTTATGCCAGCATTTGGCCTACTTGGTATTGATTTCGGACACGGTTTCGACCCGTTACCTGGTGAAGCAACTAAAAGTGGATGGCAAACACACTTTATCATTGGTCAACAATTCTAATATTTAAATTATACAAACAAATGAACACAATTGATTTGAAATATTTTAAAATTAATTTCGTTAATTTGAAAAATGATGTTTATTTAATCAGTTTAAAATGAATTTTATTAATCTGAAATCACCAATATTGCAACTGCTTAACAAATTAAGTTTGTTGGCTATAATTGTTTTAATTAGCAATTCCTTACACGCTCAAAGAAGTGTTAGAATAGGATATATAGATACTGAATACATATTAGAAAATATTAATGAATACTCCATCGCTAATAAGCAGTTAGATTCTAAGGTAGTTAAATGGAAGGCTGAAATTGAAACGAGATTAAAATCACTAGATGATGAAAAGAAAAAACTAAATAACGAAAGAGTTTTATTATCAAGTGAACTGATTCTAGAAAGAGAAGAAGAACTTCAAATAATAGAAGACGAAATTTCAGATTATCAACAAAAACGTTTTGGACCTGGGGGTGACCTAATGATCCAAAAAAAACAATTGATGCAGCCTATACAGGATCAAATTTTTACAGCGGTTCAAGAAATTGCTAACTCTAAGGAGTATGATATTATATTTAACAAATCAGATGTTATTATGCTGTATTCAGCTGATAGATATGATATAAGTAACAGAGTCTTGAAGACAATAAACAGAACATCCAAAAGAACACAAACAGAAAATAAAAAGGAACGCAGGAAGGCTGAGGAAGAGTCAATAGTCGCAACAATTGATACAGGTAAAAGTGAGCGTCAAATACTGTTAGACAAACGAAAGGCCGAGCGAAAAGCGCTTTTAGAAAAAAAACGACAAGAAAAAATTAAAGCTAGAGAGGATAGAAAAAAAGAGTTAAAGGCTAAAAAAGAAATAGAAAAAAAGGTAAGTAACAAAAAAGAAGAAAAATCTTCTACTAAACAAAAAATAGATCCAAACACAGCTCCATCAACAGAAATTGAAAACAAAAAAAAAGAAAGAAAGGCACTTCTAGAAAAAAAACGTCAAGAAAAACTTAAAGCAAGGGAGGATAGAAAAAAAGGTTTAGAAGCTAAAAAAGTAAGAAAAACAGAAAAACATATTACTAAAGAAAATGAAAAAAATTCATTTGAAGAAACTAAAATTAAAAATGATGAAGAGTCTTTAAATGAGAAAAATCTTAGCTCAAAAGACAAACGAAAAAAAGATTTAGAAGCTAGGAAAAAAGCCTTGAAAGAAAAAAAAATGAAATTAAACAAAGAACGTAAATCTAGGATAGAGGCACAAAGAAAAAAGAGAGACAGTATAAAAAACAATAAATAAACAATAAACACAATTCAAAATGAAACATTTAAGATCAATTTTACTTGCAACTACTTTATCTTTAGTAGCTAGCTTTACTTCACAAGCACAAAGCAAGGTAGCGCACATAAGTACTCAAGAGTTAGTACAAGCAATGCCAGAAATGCAGAATGCAAAATCAGAGTTAGAAAAGCTCGCCAAAACATATGAAACTGATATTCAAGCAATGGCTACAGAGCTTCAAAATAAGTACAAGCAGTATGAAGCTGAATCTGGTACTAAGACTGATGAAGAAAATGGAAAACGCGCACAAGAGCTTCAAGGAATGGAACAAAGTGTTCGTCAATATCAAGCTCAAGCTCAACAAGATTTACAGAAAAAAGAATTTGATTTATTAAAACCTATTACCGAAAAAGCTAAAAATGCTATTCTTAAGGTTGGACAAGCAAAAGGATTTGACTACGTACTTGATTCCTCTCAGGGTCAAGGGGTTATTTTTGCAGGAGGTTCAGATTTAATGCAAGATGTAAAAACAGAACTTGGATTTTAATAAATAAGTCTCTTTAAATAGTTCAAAAAAGCTGCTTGTATTAAAGTAGCTTTTTTACTTTTGTATATATGAGTTTTAAACCTATTGGTATATTTGATTCGGGGGTTGGGGGTCTTTCAATTTGGAAAGAAATCCGAGATATGCTTCCGTATGAATCAACTATTTACTTATCTGACTCAAAACATGCTCCTTACGGACCCAAAGGACAAAAAGCTATAATTGATCTATCCATTAAAAACAGCCAATGGCTGATTGACCATGGTTGTAAGCTGATAGTGGTCGCTTGTAATACGGCTACGACTAATGCTATTGATCAACTTAGAAATAAATTTTCAGTACCATTTATTGGGATAGAACCTGCAATTAAACCAGCTGCACTTCAATCGAAAACAAAAAAAATAGGAATTTTAGCTACTGAAGGAACATTGAGTAGCAATCTATTTCACAAATCTTCAGAACTTTATTTGAACGACTTAAGTATTATTGAGCAAGTTGGAGATGGTATTGTAGAGCTTATAGAACAAGGGAAATTAAACTCTAATGAAATGAGGGATTTGTTAATTAAATATTTAAAGCCTATGATTAAAGCAGAAATAGATTGCTTGGTGTTAGGTTGTACACATTATCATTTTTTGAAACCAATACTTAAAGAATTACTGCCAAAGAACATCAATGTTATTGATTCTCCAGAAGCCGTGGCTAGACAAACAAAATCTGTTTTACAGAGATGTAAATTATCTAACAATGAAGTGCTAAAGGTTGAAAGTCAGTTTTATACCAACGGTAATCAAGCAGTAATCGAAGATCTATTAAAATCTAAAAAAGTTAAACTTAAAAAGTTAGAATTCTAGTTAACACTTGGGCAATTACAGTCATATTTCTCTTTTTTACACCCAAAATTAAGTCCTAAAGTAATTTGGTGAAAACCTCCGTTATTAAAAACAACAGAGTTAGACTGATACGAGTAAGTGTAAGCTAGCATAAAATTATTATATTCTGCTCCAACTACCGGAGTTATATATTGAAGTTTTTGACTACTTATTCCAGAGCCATCAGTATATTGAGCTCCGTCAAAACTTCTTCTGTAGGAGATCCCTGCAAATACATTTCCGAAATCCAAATCATAATACGTTTTGAAATTAAAATCAATAAACGACTCTTTGGTAGCATCTTTATAAGCATACATTAATGAAGGTTCATAACTCCAATCGCTTCCAAATCTGGAAAATACATTTCCGGTAGAAAACAAATAAGTTCTTAAATTATCATAGACAACTCCTTGCTCGTTTATGTTAATTCCTTCGTTTTTTAATACGTTTTTTACTGTCGCATGTGCATAGAAATCTATAAAATGGTAGGAAAATCCAAAGTCTACATTAAAATCCGATGAACTTTGTTCAATT
>JAQWYU010000009.1 GCA_029253805.1 Flavobacteriaceae bacterium
AACTAACTATAGAAGCTGTTGTTGATTCATCTTCAATAGATATTTCTTTTTCTGCTTTCGTGGTCGGTTTTCCGCCGCGTTTTTTATATGTAGCCATAGCATTTTTTTAATGAAGGTCAAAAATATAATTTTTATTCGTAAAAAAAAGGCAAATTATTTGTTATTTTTCAATAATTTGCATCAACTTTAATATACATCTTCAAGAAGATAAATTTAAAAACAGAGCCTTTTTTCATGATTTTAAAATCATTAAGTTTATTAAACTACAAAAATTTCGATGCCTACAAAGTAGATTTCAATGCAAAAATTAATTGTTTTGTAGGACAAAATGGTGTTGGAAAGACAAACATCTTAGACGCCATTTATCATTTATCTTTTGGAAAAAGCTATTTTAATCCAGTTTCTTCTCAAAATATTAAGCACAATAAAGACTTTTTTGTTGTAGACGGAGTCTATGAAAAAAATAAGCGTAATGAAAAAGTAATTGTTACTCTAAAAAAAGGTCAAAAAAAAGTAATTAAGCGAAATGGAAAAGCTTACGATCGGTTTAGTGATCATATAGGTTTTCTTCCCTTGGTCATAATATCTCCTGCAGACCGAGATTTAATTGTTGAAGGTAGTGAAGTACGTAGAAAATTTATTGACGGCGTTATTTCCCAAAGTGATAAAAGCTATTTAAAATGTTTATTAAATTACTCAAAAATACTTTCACAAAGAAATGCTCTTTTAAAATATTTTGCATTAAATAATAACTTCAACAAAGACTCATTAGATGTTTATAATGAACAACTTAGTAATTACGGAACTACTATTTATACTAAAAGAAAATTATTCTTAGATGCCTTCATACCCATATTTAAAAGTCGATACAAATCAATCAGTAATAATAATGAAATTGTTGAACTGTCCTACACTACTCAACTGCACGACAACACGCTATTAGATTTATTTAATACAAACATAAATAAAGATCGAATGCTTCAATATACAAGTGTAGGTATTCATAAAGATGATCTTGATTTTTCGATTAATGAATATCCTGTTAAAAAATTTGGTAGTCAAGGGCAGCAAAAATCTTTTTTAATCGCTCTAAAACTTGCGCAATTTGATTTCATCAAAAGACAAAGTGGCGATACTCCGATTCTTCTTTTAGATGATATTTTTGACAAACTTGACGAACAACGTGTTTCTCAAATAATCAAATTGGTTGATAACGAGAATTTTGGTCAATTATTTATTTCTGACACACACATTATCCGAACAGAAAAAGCAATTAAAAGTGTTCATCAATCTTATCAAATGTTTCAATTGTGAAAAAACTAATTACATTGACATTACTACTATTACTTTACAATTGTCAATCAGACGAAATAAGAAAAATACCCTTCATTGAAGGGTATTGGGAAATTAAAAGCGTCACAAAAGACCAAATAACGATCAAAGATTTTAAAATTAGTGGAACAATTGATTATTTTAAAATTAATAATGATTTGAGCGGGTTTAGAAAAAAAGTAACTCCACGTTTTGATGGTGCTTTTGAAGTGTCTCAAAATCAATCAAATTTTAATATAAACATTGAAGATGACAAACTATGGATTACATACAACAACAACGGAGTTGTATACAAAGAGGAAGTGACGCACGCTGATGAAACTAGATTAATTATCTCAAACAGCAACGGCTTTGTTTATAACTATAAATCTTATGAACCCTTAATTTTTGATTAATGAGTAAGCGACACAACGATAAACAAAATATTGAGGATTTACTAAAATCATTTGTAAAAGAAAATAAACTTGAAAAAGGTTTAGAAAAAGTAAATGTAGAAACTGCATGGAGAGATTTAATGGGAAATGGAGTTAACAGCTACACCAGCAACATTAAACTTCACCACAACACTTTATATGTGGAACTCAGCTCTTCTGTTCTTCGAGAAGAACTTAGTTATGGAAAAGAAAAAATTATAAAAATGATAAACGATTCTCTGGGGAAAATTATTATTCATAAATTAGTTCTACGATAAAAATAAAAAGCTGCAAATAAATTGCAGCTTTTTCTATAATCTCTGGTGGATTAAAACATTTCTCTTTCTGAGAAATGAAATGCACTTTCAATAGCTGCGTTATTATCGCTATCGCTTCCGTGCACTGCATTTTGGCTGATTGATTCTGCAAACATGTTACGAATAGTGCCTTCCGCTGCTTCACTTGGGTTTGTAGCTCCAATTAGTGTTCTAAAGTCTTGTACCGCATTTTCTTTTTCGAGAATCGCCGCCACAATTGGACCACGCGTCATATACTCTACTAAATCGTCAAAAAATGGACGATCTTTATGAACTACATAAAAAGCTTTTGCATCTGCAGTTGTTAGTTGAGTTAATTTCATTGCAACTATTCTAAAACCTGAAGTTGTGATTTTTTCTAATATTGCACCAATATTTCCGTTTTCGACAGAGTCTGGCTTTAGCATTGTAAATGTTTTGTTTTTAACCATGATGTTTTAAATAATTTTCGTCAAAAATAAGGTTTTTATATAAAAAATCAACTTAACATCTATTTTAAAAATTTGTACCTTTGTCAAGCATGAACACTTCTTCTATTTTAGACATCAAAAAATTACTATCTACCTTTAAAAAAGTAGTAATTATACCTCATAAAAATCCTGACGGAGACGCAATGGGTTCAACACTTGGCTTATGTCTATACCTAAAAAAGAAAGGCCATTCTGCAACTGTTATTGCGCCTAATGACTATCCTGAGTTTCTTAAATGGCTTCCTGGCAATAGCGAAGTTATAAACTATGAGATAGAAAATAGTATTGCAAAAAAATTAATTACAACTGCAGATGTAATTTTTACATTAGACTTTAACGCACTGCACAGATGTGGAGAAATGGAAACCCCTATCAAAAACTCAAATGCAGTCAAAATAATGATCGATCACCATCAAGAACCTGACTCCTATGCTGATTACACATTTTCAGATGTCAATATGTGCTCAACAAGTCAAATGGTATACCACTTTATTGAAAAAATGGAAGATCTAGATCATATTGATACTGCAATTGGTGAAGCGCTTTATACTGGAATAATGACAGATACCGCCTCATTTAGATTCCCGCTTACTACTAGTTTAACACACAAAGTTATTGCAAAATTAATAGATTTAGGAGTTCAAAAATCAAAGATTCATAACGCTATTTACGATACTAACAGCTTTGAACGCTTACAGTTGTTGGGCTGTGCTATGAAAAATTTACGATTTTTAGAAAACTACAATACATCTTACATTACACTGTCTAATACAGAGCTTGATTTTCATAAATTTAAAAAAGGGGATACTGAAGGATTTGTTAATTATGGGTTATCCTTAAAAGGAGCAAAACTTGCTGCAATATTTATTGAACACAAGCAGGAAAGTATTATTAAAATCTCTTTTCGATCCAAGGGAAGTTTCGACGTAAATAAATTTGCACGTAACCATTTTAATGGTGGAGGTCACAA
>JAQWYU010000010.1 GCA_029253805.1 Flavobacteriaceae bacterium
GATTCTTTGGTTCTTTTCCAAAATAAATTCTTGAGGCGGAACGAATACCGTCTGCATTATTTCCAAAGTCATATATATTAAAATATTGAGCGATAATTTCTTCCTTTGTGTACTGTCGTTCTAAGCGAATAGCGATGACCCACTCTTTTACTTTCTGTATCACCGTTTCTAATTTGTTTTTAGATCTAATCCCTACAAACAGTTGCCGAGCTAATTGTTGAGAAATTGTACTAGCTCCTCCTTTTTTTCCAAGAAAAACAAATGCGCGTAATGTTCCTCGAAGATCAATTCCGGCATGGTCGTAATAACGAACGTCTTCAGTTGCAACAAGTGCCTGCACAAGCTCTTTAGGAAGTTTATCAAATGCAATTGGGGTTCTATTGTCTTCGAAATAAAACTTACCAAGTGTTTGACCGTCAGAGGAAATAATTTCAGACGCTAGATTAGTTCTTGGATTTTCAAGTGCTGTATGGTCAGGCATTTCACCAAAAAGCCCTAAGGACGCTAATAAAAAAACAGTTAGGCCACTTAAAATGAGTGACATAAATATTATCCAAAACCAACGAATTGGTTTTGAGAAACTAGTTATAGTCTTATTTTTATTTACCATAATAATTACTGTTTTTCAAGAGATTCAATACTGAATCCTACGTCAATAATTCCTTTAAGAAGAGTGATTCCTTTTGTTTCCCCACGAAGTCGCATTGCATGTTGTATTTGAACCTTATAAGGGCCATTTTCAGAAAAAACAAATGAGTTATCGAAGCCTCTAAACCAAAGTTTATGTTCTTTTACCGAGCTGAAACCTGACCCTAAAAGCTCTCCGCTAAGATTAGCCATTTTATATTCTAATGTGTCTTTTGTTACCTTTCCATATGGATGATTTAATTCCACTACTAAGAAAAGATTATTAAAACTGTAATCGTTAGTTGTTCGCAAATTAATGTATAAATTGTATGGATTAATTGTGTCAGGGGCTACAAATTTGTATGCAACTGATTGTTTTTTATTCCACCCGTTTGAGATGGATGTGTAGCTGCTAAATTGTTTGTTTTGCTGACATGAGAACAATAATGTCGCAAAAACAAATATCAAAATGATTGCTTTATTTTGCATTATTGTTCAACGATCTAATTTTTTTAGTATGTTTTTGACTTCCACTAGAATTTTTTCGCCCCTTATTCTTACGCCTCCTTTTGCTTTTTGGCTTATCAAATCTAGTTAAGCTATCTTGACCTACTACATTCTCAAAATCAGCTTTAACTTCTTCAATTAATTCAGAAGCATAATCTTCTAAACTTTCAACTCTTTCTTTTTTGGTATTAAGGGCAATAATCTCATTGGCTTGACTAGTTGTAAGTTTGTGCCAATTAGCCCAATCACCCTCATAGGCATACCACATATAGCCTTTAAAAATATCCGTCTTTTGACAAACAGCTGTACCTTTATCCGTTTTTAATTTTAACCCTGTTTTTGGGAATGCCTTTAAGGCGTCGAGGTATGAGTCAAGCTCATAATTCAAACAACACTTTAACTTTCCGCATTGACCAGCTAACTTTAAAGGGTTTAACGATAATTGTTGATATCTGGCTGCTGATGTGCTTACAGAACGAAAGTCAGTAAGCCAAGTAGAGCAACATAGCTCGCGTCCACAAGATCCAATTCCTCCTAATCTAGCAGCCTCTTGTCGCAATCCAACCTGCTTCATCTCAATTCGGATTCTAAACTCTCTGGCAAATAGTTTTATCAGTTCTCTAAAATCTACTCTTTCATCTGCTGTGTAATAGAAAGTTGCTTTACTAGCATCACCTTGAAACTCAATATCAGATATTTTCATTTTAAGCCTTAAATCTATTGCAAATTGTCTTGCTTTAACTTTCATTGGCTCCTCTTTATTTCTGGCGGCAACCCATACATCAATATCTTTTTGAGATGCTTTTCTGTAAATCTTAAAGACTTCGCCTGGGGTCTCAGAAATATTTTTGCGCTTCATCTGAACTTTGACTAGTTCCCCGCTAAGGGTTACTGTTCCTATGTCATGACCTGAGGCTACTTGAGTTGCAACCACGTCTCCCAAACTTAGTGTAATATTTTCAAGGTTTTTATAATATACTTTTCGGCCATTTTTGAAACGAACTTCTACCCATTTAAATGGGTTTGCTCCTTCCGGAAGTGTCATATTAGAGAGCCAGTCAAAAACAGTTAGTTTATTACAGCTATCTGTGCCGCATGTACCGTTATTTTTACACCCTTTAGGCTGACCATCTCTAGCTGTTGAGCAACTTGTACACCCCATAATCTATATATTAAATTTGTCAATGCCAATAACATTACAAATGCGAATTAATCTTGTAGTCTAAAACGTAAATATAATATTATTTAAGGACTTAAAAAATGTGTTATAGATGATTTTAAGACTAATCCTTAGAGTTTTTTGAATGTCTGAAAAGTCCTATATTTTTGGAAGTGAATTGTGAATATTTCTCAAATTTTTGTTGTGCGACAAATGACCCGCTCGCCCTTTTTTGAAAATATCATTACTGTTACCTTGACCCATGCGGAGTGATTTTTGAACTTTTGCCGGTAACTTATTCACCTCAATGCAGTTCGAGGAACAACAGTTTTCCATGCTTTTTTTGCAAGAATCGCATTGAATGAACAGTAAGTGGCAAGCGTCATTTGCACAATTGACATGAATATCAGCTGGCTCACCGCATTGGTGACAACTAGCAATTATATCATCTGATATTTTTTCTGCACGTCGCTGATCAAAAACAAAGTTTTTACCAATAAACTTATTTTCAAGCTCTTCAACTGCGACTTGACGAGCGTAGTTAATGATGCCACCTTCCAATTGATAAACATTTTTAAAGCCTTTATGTTTGTAAT
>JAQWYU010000011.1 GCA_029253805.1 Flavobacteriaceae bacterium
AGCAGTTCGCGTGAAGATTGGTTAGTCAACTTCACATTACCAAGCGCTTTTACTTACAGTACTTTAATAATTTTGTTAAGTAGTGTTTTATTGTTTTTGGCCAAGCAGAGTTTTAAAAATAATAAATCAGCAATCACAACATCACTTTTAATTGGTGCGTTTGTGCTTGGAATTGTATTTATCTATTCCCAAATACAAGGGTTTAATCAAATAATTGCCTCGGGATATAACTTCACAGGACCAACTAGTAATATTACAATTTCCTACATCTACGTTATAGCCGTAGTTCATATTCTGCATGTTTTGGCAGGAATTATATGTCTATTTGTAGTCATTATCAATCAATTAAATAAAAAATATTCAAAACAAAATAGACTCGGGTTTGATCTTGCCTCTAATTTTTGGCATTTTGTAGACGTTCTATGGGTATATCTCTTTTTCTTTTTATATTTCTTTAACTAAATAAAATGCTTATTTTTGCACAACTAAAAAATAAATTACCCTTATGGATTCTACAATAGTTAGCACCGGAAAAGAAGGAAAAACTTGGGGTGGAGGCAACCAGCCACTAAAATCAAGTTATGGTAAAATGATGATGTGGTTTTTCATTGTTTCTGATGCACTAACCTTTTCGGGCTTTTTAGCAGCTTATGGATTTTCGAGATTTAAGTTTATTGATTATTGGCCTATAGCAGATGAGGTTTTTACACACGTTCCATTTTTACACGGGCAAGAGTTGCCAATGATTTACGTTGCTTTTATGACGTTTGTTTTAATAATGTCGTCAGTAACTATGGTTTTAGCTGTGGATGCAGGCCACGAAATGAAGAAAAACAAAGTTATTTGGTATATGTTTTTTACAATTGTTGGAGGAGCTATTTTTGTTGGATCCCAAGCCTGGGAATGGGCAACTTTTATAAAAGGAGACTATGGGGCTATTCAAACTAATGGAGGTAACATTTTACAATTTGGAGAGTATAGGACAGTTGAAGGCGGTGATCTTGTGTTTAAAAGAGTTGCGGTTGAAGAGTTCACAACAGCTACAGCGAATGAGCGTATTCAACATGAAAATAAAAATGGACTTTGGTTTGAAGACGAAAGTGCCCTACCAGCATTTTCTGTTAATGACGTATACCATGGATTAAAGGCACATCCTTCCATATTAGTTCGTACGCAAACAATTAACGAGGATGGTGAAAAAACAATCCTTTCTAGAGAGGCATCTTTATCACAGGTTAAAGATAACGGGAAGCGATATGTCAAAGGAGCTAACCTTGAAGTTAATGAATACGGCGCGCCATTATTTGCAGACTTCTTTTTCTTTATAACTGGTTTTCACGGGTTTCACGTATTGTCAGGTGTTGTGATTAATATTATTATTTTCTTTAATGTTATCATTGGAACTTATGAACGTCGAAAAAACTACGAAATGGTTGAAAAAGTAGGTTTATACTGGCACTTTGTAGATTTAGTTTGGGTATTTGTATTTACATTCTTTTACCTAGTTTAACATATAATTTTTTAAAATGGCAAATCACGCACACAAATTAGAAATTTTTAGAGGTTTAATTAAGTTTAAGTCGAACACACAAAAAATTTGGGGAGTCCTTTTATTATTATCTATTATTACTGCAGTAGAAGTTGTTTTAGGAATCTACAAACCCACATCCTTAATGACTCCCTTAATGACTCCTTTTGAGGGTGGATTTGGAGCATTGTTTTGTAACATAATCTTTTCAGGTTTCATTTACATGAAGAGTTTAAATTTACTATTTATTGTTCTTACAATTATAAAAGCTTATTATATAGCGTGGGATTTCATGCACTTGCGTGATGAGACAAAAGCGCTCCGAAGATTAGTTGTTTGGACTTCAATTTTCCTAATTTCATATCTTATATTTATATTATTACAAGAGGCAGGCTACATAGAATCTGTTTACACAAATGGATTTGTCAAGCGAGACTTTTAAAAAATAGATAAATATTAACATACAAAGACGGCTTATTTAGGCCGTCTTTTTTTATTTTTGTTCTATGAATATTATCAAATACAAAAAGGCATTTGTTCTCACAGTTCTGTTTTTTTTACCGGTACTATTTTTGTTGTTTTTATACCCATCGAAACATAACTACAAGACCCTAGATGTTATTAAAAAAAACATTCCAGAGCTTAGCAGCATATTAAGTAAAGACGATCAAAACTTACAGCTTGAAGATCATCTCACAGTGTTAGGGTTTTTAGGCGATATGCCAATGGAAGATGCTATTTTAGCACTCAATCTAAAAGAATTAGTTTATGATAAGTTTCGAGGGTTTAAGCGTTTTCAAGTAATTATTCTAGTCCCAGAATCTGCCAAGGATCAAGTATTATTATTAGAAAAAGAGTTAAATCAATATGAGCATCTAAACTATTGGAGATTTGGCTTCGGAACTTACCAGGATATTCTTTCAATATATCAAGAGCTTAATACAGCAAGTGCTTTAGACTCAAGCTTGAAGACCTCAAATGTTTTTTTGATTGATAGGGAACGCAACCAGCGAGGGCGGTTTGATGACCGCGATAAAAGTGAATTAAAAAAAAACGCACCTATCTACGGACTTAGCTCCTATGACTGTTTAGATGTTTCTGTTTTAAAAAATAAAATGAGTGAAGACATGCGGATTCTCTTTACAGAGTATCGCCAAAAAAGAAAAGGAAATTTTAATTCTACAAGTCGTAGAGCAGATGATTTAAGAGGAAATGAAAAAAACTAGTTATTCATATGTCGGGGTTTCATTTATTATTTTAATTTTTGGGATTATCGTAATTCCAAAAATAGTTGATCGGGTTAAGAACAACGATGTTACACGTTCTGAGAGTAGAAGTCAAGAAATCCAAATTTCTGTTAAAGATAAAGCAGAATTATCATATTTAATAATTAACGGAGAACCAAAGAAAGTAATGCCGTTTAGTTTTATTAATCAAAATGGTGATATGGTATCTAACGAAGATTATTTAGGTAAGGTTTACCTTGTTGAATTCTTCTTTTCTACATGTCCTACGATTTGCCCCAAAATGACTAAAAATCTAGTTGATATTCAAAATACATTTCCAAAACGAAGTGACTTTGGTATAGCCTCCTTTACTATTAACCCCGATTATGATACTCAAGAGGTTTTAAAAAAATATGCTATAAATTCAGGAGTCACTAACTCAAATTGGAATTTCATGACTGGAAATAAGGAGTCTATTTATAATTTGGCCAATACAGGGTTTAACCTTTACGCAGCTAAAGTTGACGGAGCTGACGGGGGATTTGAGCACTCTGGAAACTTTGCTCTTATTGACAAAGAAGGCTATATCCGCTCCCGAGTTGATTCTTATGGAAATCCAAAAATTTATTATAGAGGAATAATTAGTCAATCCGATCAATTTAATGAAGACGGTGAGTCTGAAGATATTTCAGCACTAAAAGAAGATATTTTAAAATTATTAGGAGATGAAGAATAAATTAAATACTATGAAAAGTAAATACCAATTTTGGGTTAATGTGGTGTCAATAGCAGTCCCAGTGGTCGTAGCACTTTTATTTAAAGTTCGACTTCCAAATGTTGAGCCATTATCATTTTTACCTCCAATATATGCGTCAATTAACGGGGCAACAGCTTTTTTGTTAATTTCTGCCCTAATAGCTATCAAAAATAATAAAAGGAAGCTACACGAACGCTTTATGAAAATAGCTATTGCTTGCTCATTGATTTTTTTGGTAATGTACGTAGCTTACCACATGACCAGCGATCCTACTAAATACAAAGGATCAGTCTCTATTTTATATTACTCTATTTTAGCAAGCCATATACTCCTTTCTATTGTTGTGATTCCGCTGGTTTTAATTAGCTATGTTAGAGCCTATCTTGGAGACTATGAGTCTCATAAAAAAATTGTTAAGTTTGCTTATCCAGTTTGGCTATATGTTGCAGTAACTGGTGTAATTGTTTTCTTCATGATCTCTCCTTATTATGTTTAAATTTTGAAAAAGGTTATATTATTTTTCGTTGTGTTGATACTTAGTTTAAAATTAGAAGCTCAGTGTGCAATGTGTAGAGCAGTTCTGGAAACTGAAGATGGACAATCAACTGCTGAAGGTATCAATAATGGAATCTTATATTTGATGGTAGTCCCTTATCTTCTTATCGGAGGACTTTCTTTTTACTTGTACCGCTCTTTGAGAGAAAAATAAAAAATAAAAATTAGGGTTTTATATTACTATCAAATTTTTTTGGTTGTTGATATTAAGGCTTATGTTACCTTAACTTTATTTTATGATTCACGGGTGTAACAAAGTATGGTTTTTTCAGTCATATAATTGAAATTTAATATTAAAATTACAAATGTTAGAAATTAATCAACTTCAAAAATCGTATGCCATTGGAGATTCAAGTTTACATGTCTTAAAGGGCATTGATCTCTCAGTGTCACAGGGTGAAATGGTTGCTATTATGGGTTCGTCAGGGTCTGGAAAATCAACACTTCTTAATATTATAGGGATGCTAGATGAAGCCGACAGCGGAGACTATGTATTAGATAATGTTCCCATAAAAAATCTTACAGAAAAAAAGGCTGCAATTTACCGTAACAAGTTTTTAGGTTTTATATTCCAATCTTTTAATCTAATTAATTATAAGAATGCGCTTGAAAATGTTGCTTTACCTTTGTATTATCAAGGATTAAAACGAAAAGAGCGTCAAGAAAAAGCGCGTTTTCATCTACAGAAAGTCGGCCTTATAGATTGGCAAACCCACTTGCCAAGTGAGCTTTCTGGAGGGCAGAAACAACGCGTTGCAATTGCTCGTGCTTTGGCATCCAACCCAAAATTATTGTTAGCTGATGAGCCCACGGGTGCCTTAGACACAACAACTTCTAGCGATATAATGGCGTTTTTACAGCAGTTAAATGAAGAGGGTATAACTATTTTGATAGTAACCCATGAAGAAGATATTGCCGCAATGTGTAAGCGAATAATACGATTACGTGATGGAGTTATAATGGAAGATAAAAAAGTAACCCAAGTTAGAGCTGAATCACATGTTTGATATTGATCTTTGGCGCGAAATATTTCAAAGTATTAATAAAAACCGAACCCGAAGTTTGTTGTCAGGTTTTACGGTAACTTTCGCTATATTACTATTTACAATTTTGTTTGGTCTTGCAAATGGACTTAATAATACTTTCAGTGAGGCATTTGTTGATGAGGCCTCAAATGCCGTCTTCATAAGAACAGGGAAGACTACTAAGGCCCATAAAGGATTACAGGCCGGTCGTACGATTCAACTTAAAAATCGAGATTTTAATTTTATAAGAGAAGAATTTGACGTTGAAACAGAGTATATAGCTTCAAAGGTGTTTAAGAATATAACGGCTAGTTATAAAAATAAAAAAAATAATTATTCTTTAACAGCGGTCAACCCGGACAACCAGTACGTTGAAAAATCAAAAGTTTTTTCAGGGCGTTATATAAATCAATTGGATATTGGCAATAAAACTAAAGTTATTGTTATTGGTAAGTTGGTTGAGGAAGAACTATTCTCCAAAAAGTCTGGTTTGGGGAAATATATTAATTTGAGTGGAATTTCTTACAGAGTAGTTGGAGTCTTTTCTGACGATGGTGGTGACGATGAAGAACGGATTATTTATATGCCTCTAAGTACTGCTCAACAAATTTACGGAAACAATGACTACGTAGATCAAATTAATCTCACCTATAACCCAAGCTTTGATTATAATCAAGCGATTGATTTTGGGCTTGATTTAGAAAAAAAATTAAAAAGTCGCTTTAACATAGCTCCAAATGACCAACGTGCTGTCAGAGTTTTTAACAGAGCGATGCAAAATAAGGGAATTAATCAAATGACTTCTGTATTAGGAATTTTAATATTAGTAATAGGAATGGGTACTCTCATAGCAGGAATTGTAGGTATCAGTAATATCATGATTTTCATTGTTAAAGAGCGGACTAAGGAAATTGGAATTAGGAAAGCTCTTGGCGCCTCCCCAAAATCTATTATTTCAATTATTTTAATAGAATCTATTTTGATAACTACAATTGCAGGATATTTAGGGTTGTTACTTGGAGCAGGAATTTTAGAATGGGCTAATTCCGCTTTAAAAACTTATTTTATAACAAACCCATCAGTAAGTAAAACCCTTGTTCTATCAGCGACACTTATATTAATTGGAGCTGGTACACTTGCAGGATACCTACCCGCAAAAAAAGCATCAAAAATAAAACCTATAGTAGCACTAAGAGACGACTAAATGATTAAATTTTTATTTGATAGGGATACATGGCAAGAGGTCTATGATAGCATGAGCAAAAATAAATTGCGCACGGGGATTACTATGGTTGGTGTTTGGTGGGGAATTTTATTACTCATTGCTCTTTTGGGAGCCGCTAAGGGAATGGAAAATTCGTTTAATAGACTTTTTGGTGATTTTGCAACCAATAGTGTTTTTATCATACCCAGTGTCACTAGTAAGCCTTTTAAAGGTTTTCAACAAGGTAAACGGGTACAGCTAACTCTTTCTGATGCTAAAAAAATTCAAGAAAATATTGAAGGAATTGAGTTTGTAGTACCTAAAAACCAAAACAGTGCTCAAGTTGTAAATGGATTTCTTTCTGGAAATTTTAGTATATCAGGTGATTTACCAGTTTCAAATGAAGTTCAAAGGAAGCAATTATCTAAAGGCCGTTTTATAAATCAAAATGATATAGACTTAAAAAGAAAGGTTGCTGTACTGGCAAAAGATATTTACAAACAGTTATTTGAAAAAGATGAAGATCCAATAGGAAAATATGTACAAATAAATGATATTAATTTTAAGGTTATTGGCATATATGAGCCCGGAAATATCGATTTCTCAGGTGATGTTATACACATTCCCTTCTCCAGCTTCCAACAAATTTATAACACTGGGGATAAAATTGGGTTTCTAATGATTACAGGGAAGCCTGAATTTAACATATCACAAATAGAGCAAGATGTTAAGCTATTACTTAAAAATTTAAATAAAATAAATCCTAATGATAAACAGGCTTTTAGAAGCTTTAATTTAGGAAAGGAGTTTGCTAAAGTTACGGGCTTTTTAAAAGGAATGCAATTTCTAACATGGTTTGTTGGAATTGCAACTCTAATAGCAGGGGTCTTTGCAATTGGTAATATACTTTTAATTACCGTTAAAGAAAGAACAAAAGAAATTGGTGTACGGCGAGCTTTGGGCGCAACCCCTTTTGAGATCAAACGTCAAATTGTTGTAGAGGCTGTTTTTTTAACCATGATAGCGGGTCTACTTGGAATTATTTCAGGTGGATGGATTTTAATAGCAATAGACCATTTCTGGGGTCAAGGAGATGATGCAACATTAATCAATGCCTCTGTATCAATAGCAGTAGTATTTATTGCCCTAGTGTTATTAGTTATATTAGGAACGTTAATAGGACTCATCCCCGCATTTAAAGCCACAAGCGTTAAACCAATCGAAGCATTAAGAGAAGAATAATAAATCAAATCAAATGAACAAAACAGTAAAAATTATTTTAGGATCAGCCGTATTAATTGCATTAATTTATGTGCTAAAATATTTCAAGGATTCAAACGCTAAAGATGTTGTAGAGTATAAAACAGAATCTCCGTTTTATACTACAATTGACACTAAAATAGTGGCAACAGGAAAGTTGAATCCGGAAGAAGAAATTGAACTAAAACCACAAATATCTGGAATTATTGATCAGATTTTTGTGGAGGAGGGTGACTTAGTGAAAAAAGGGGATTTAATAGCTAGAATTAGGGTAGTTCCAAATGAACAGGCTATGGTGAGTGCAAAGAGTCGTATTAATTCTTTAAAACTTTCTTTAAACAACTCTCAAACAGTCTTTAATAGAAATAAAGTGCTTTTTGAAAAGGGAGTTATTTCCAGACAGGATTTTGAGAGCAGTGAGTTAAGCTATAGCCAATCTAAAGAGAATTATAATCAATCTAAGGATGATTATAAAATTATTAAACAAGGATCACTTTCTGGTGGAAGTTCAGCCAATACTACTATCATCGCACAGATTCCAGGAACGATCCTTGAAATTCCAGTACGAGAAGGGGATCAAGTAATTCAAAGTAATAATTTTAATGCTGGGACAACGATTGCTACAGTCGCAGATATGAGCAAAATGATTTTTGAAGGAAAAGTAGACGAATCTGAAGTTGGAAAGCTTGAAGAAGGCAAACAAATTATAGTTGTATTAGGAGCAATTAACGAAAAAGAATTTCCAGCGGTACTTACTTTTGTGGCTCCAAAAGGGATTGAACAAAATGGAGCTGTTCAATTCACTATTAAAGCAGATGTAGATATAAATTCGACTACAAAGATCCGTGCTGGCTACAGCGCGAATGCTGAAATTGAACTTGAAAGTAAGGACAGTATCCTAGTCATCAAGGAAGCTCTTCTACAGTTTAATCGAATCACAGAAAAGCCTTTTGTAGAATTTCTTAAAGAAGATGGTCGATTCCAAGTCAAAAATGTTGAGATTGGAATCTCTGACGGGATAAATGTTGAAATTATTGAGGGAGTTAGCGAAGGTGACGAAATTAAAGTATGGAATAAAGCTTTAGAAGAAAATAATGTTGAAGAAGATGAAGACGATAAAAATCAAAACTTATAATCCTATGAAATATGTAATTATAGCTCTTTTCTTTTCTTTGAGCCTTGGAAGCTTTGCCCAAAAGAAATGGACTTTGAAAGAATGTGTGGATCATGTTATTGAAAATAATATTTCGGTCAAACAAGTTGAAAATAGCCTAAGTACAAATGATCAAGAAATTATCTCTGCTAAAGGTCAATTTTTGCCAGGTGCAGGTCTAAGTTTTTCTCAAAACCTAAGTTTAGGGAATGTTGAGCTTTTTGAAGGTAGTTTTATTGATAGAACTTTTCATTCATCCAATATCGGATTTAACCTATCACAAACGGTTTTTAATGGCTTTAGAAACATAAATACATTTAGACTGTCACTAATCAATAAACAAACAGGAGAGTTAGAACTTAGTCGTATAAAAGATGATGTGTCATTAAATGTAGTGAATGCCTTTTTGAATGTCTTATTTAACAAAGAGAATTTACAAACAGCTAAAACTCAAGTTGAATTTTCTAGAAACCAAATCATTCAGGTTACCGCACTAGTTGAAGCAGGTGTACAGCCTCTAGCAAATAGATATGATGCTGAGGCAACTCTCAGTAGCGATGATCAGCGTTTTACAGTCGCTCAAAACAATTATAATTTAGCATTATTATCTTTATCTCAACTTTTACAGGTTCCTTACAAAGATTTTGAGGTTGAATCTTTTTGGATTCCATTGCCGTCTGAAGAATTAATTTATGATAATGTTGAGACGATACTCAATTTTGCATTATTAAATAGAACAGAAATAAAGATTGCTGAAAAAAATCAGGAATCCGCTGCCCTTTCTACAGAAATATCTAAAAGTGGATATTATCCTACTATAAGTTTTGGGTATGGCTTTAACACCGGAGCTAATTTTTCAAATTTGTCCAAGAGTAACTCTTTTTTCCAACAAATAAATGATAATAGAGGGCATGGGTTTAACCTTAATATTTCAGTCCCATTATTCTCAAGGTTCCAAAATAAAACTGCTGTTGCAAAATCTAAAATCCAGGAAAATAATGCAAAACTTAATTTAGACAAAGCCAAGTTTGATTTAGAAAGCAATATCCAGCGAGCCTTTACAGACGCTCATGCTGCTTTGAAAACTTATGTAGCATCTAATAAATCATTAAAAGCACGCGAATTGTCGTTTAATAATGCCAAAGAACGTTACGATATTGGAGTTTTAAATGCATTTGAACTTGAACAAAGCAGAGTTCAATTGGTTAACGCAGAAGCTAATTTAATTAATGCTAAATTTGATTTTGTATTTAAGACTAAAGTTTTAGACTTTTACATGGGGAATAAAATTGTTGAATAAGTTGATTTATATAATAAATATAGAGACGTCTACCACAAACTGCTCTGTATCAATTTCGGAAAATGGATTTTTGATTGGGTTGAAAGAAGACAATAGCCTTCAATACTCTCATGCTGAACGTTTACATGTTTACATAGATGAAGTTTTAAAATCAGCTAACGTTTCTAAATCTCAACTAACTGCAATAGGTATTAGTAAAGGTCCGGGGTCATATACTGGTTTACGTATTGGAGTTTCTACTGCTAAAGGATTATGTTATGCACTCAAAATTCCCTTAATTTCCGCCCCTACCCTTCAGTCTCTAGCCCTCCAAGTTTCAAATCCTCAAGGCCCTATTGTTGCAATGTTAGATGCCAGACGTTCAGAAGTTTATTCGGCTATTTTTGATGATTCTTGTAATGAAATTAGACAAACCCTAGCAGAGATTATTACATTAAATTCATATGATGAATTACTTAAGCTATCTCCTGTTTACTTTATTGGGAGTGGTGTTACTAAATCTCAAGAATTAATTAGTCATCCTAACACAAGATTTATTAAAAACAAATTGCCTTCAGCGTCTCAAATGTGCAATTTAACTCACAGTAAATTTATAGCAAATGATTTTGAAGACGTTGCTTATTTTGAGCCTTATTACTTGAAAGATTTCATTGCTATTCCCTCTAAAAAACAATTTTAATATTCTTTGTTTAAAGCGAGGTCAGACAAGTTGCTAATTAACAACTCAGATTCTGTATTTGTTTTGTTTAAAATCGTTGTAACTTTGGATTATGAAGTTATACATTGTACCTACCCCCATAGGAAACTTAGAAGACATTACTTTACGCGCAATTAAGGTCTTGAAATCTGTGGACCTAATTCTAGCAGAAGACACAAGAACTTCTGGAAAACTTCTTAAACATTATGAAATAGCAACTCAAATGCAATCTCACCATATGCATAACGAGCACAAAACTGTTCAGGGGATCATTCAAAAATTAAAGTCAGGTCTTAATATTGCATTAATTAGTGATGCAGGGACTCCTGCAATTTCTGACCCAGGATTTTTGTTAACAAGAACTTGTGTTGAAAACGAAATTAATGTAGAGTGTTTGCCTGGAGCTACGGCATTTGTTCCAGCATTAGTAAACTCTGGACTGCCAAACGATAAGTTTGTTTTTGAAGGATTTTTACCGGTAAAAAAAGGACGTCAAACAAGACTATTGATTTTAGCAGAAGAACCCAGGACAATTATTTTGTATGAGAGCCCTCACAAATTGATTAAAACACTTTCTAATATTTGCGAATACTTTGGAGAGGAACGTCAAATATCAGTATCTAGAGAGCTTTCAAAGCTTTTTGAGGAAACAAAACGCGGAACTGTAAAAAATGTTCTAGAACATTACACTGACCATCCCCCTAAGGGTGAAATTGTAGTTGTAGTGTCTGGAAAATCAAAATAAAACTAAGCATGTTTGCCTTTGTCCCATCCATGTTTTTCCAAATAGAGTTTACCGCTCTGTACAGCACCCTTTTCGATGCTTGTTCCCATTGAGTCGTTCCATCTATTTAAGAACCCAAATAGAGAAATAACTCCAAGTATTTCTACTATTTCACCTTCATCCCAGTACATGCGTAAACGTTTCTCTAAAGAATTATTAACCTTATTCGGAATTTGAGAGGCGGCTAAGCTAAAATCTAATGCGGCTCGTTCTGCTTCATTGAAAGCAGTATGAGTTCTATAGTCCCAAATATTGTTAAGCTGAACTTTTTCAGCGCCATAACGTTCAGCGGCTCGAATAGCATGTGCTTGACAATAACGACAACCAGTTGCATTACTACTTACCCAAGCAATCATTCGTTTTAACGCTGATGTTACGCGACCTTCATTAGTCATAACAGCTTTATTGAGGTTTATAAATGCCTTACTTATAGCTGGTCGGTGCTGCATTGTAAGAACTGAATTTGGACAAAAGCCTAATGTTTCATTAAAAAATTTAGCGAGTGATTTAGTTTCTAAATCATGGGTTGGGGATAATGGTGTAACTAATGGCATTATTTTAGTATTTTTGAAATATTTACTAACAAGAAACATAAATAAATTTATAATGTCTGATAAAATAACAACAAATTGGAAAGGCGGGATGCTATTTGAGTCTAACAACCCTAGTGGCAAATCAGTGCTAATGGATACTGTATTAGATGGTCAAACCCAAAGGCTCGGTTTGTCTCCAAAGGCAATGATGCTTTCTTCTCTGGCTGGATGTTCAGGTGTGGATATTGTAGATATTTTACAGAAGATGAAGGTGCTTAAGTACAAATTGTCAATTGAAGTTGAGGCTCAGTTGACAGACGAGCATCCTAAGTTTTATAATAAAGTGCACCTGGATTATCATTTTCACGGTCATGAACTTAATGTCAATAAAATTAATAAAGCTGTTTCTCTTTCAGTCGATAAGTATTGTGGTGTTATGGAAATGTTCAGACAATTTTCCAACGTTTCAACCGAAATCCATATCCACAACTCTTAAATTATGCGTTGGACTCTTAAGCCAAAACCTGCCCCTCAAAAAATAGCTGATTTTGCAGAGAAATTAGGAGTTGATTTAGCGATATCAGAACTGCTAATACAAAGGGGAATAGATACTTTTCAAGCAGCTAAAACTTTTTTTAGACCTAGCTGGTCTGACCTTCATGATCCTTTTTTAATGAAGGATATGAATGCCGCAGTTACACGAATTCAATCAGCTATAGAAAACAAGGAACAAATTCTAATATATGGAGATTATGATGTAGACGGCACATCATCGGTGGCATTAATGGCGTCTTATCTTGATACTAAAAGCACTCAGGTGTCTACTTATATTCCTGATCGTTACGATGAAGGATACGGAGTGTCTTACAAAGGGATTGATTATGCCTCTGATAATAACTTCACGTTAATCATCGCCCTTGACTGTGGCGTTAAAGCTATTGAAAAAGTAGCCTATGCAAAATCAAAAGGAATTGATTTTATTATCTGTGATCATCACCGTCCAGGAAAAGAACTGCCCTCCGCAGTTGCTATGCTGAATCCAAAACAGTCTGATTGCAACTATCCTTTTAAAGAACTTTGCGGCTGTGGCATTGGATTTAAACTTATACAGGCTTTAGCATCTAAAGACAACCAAGCTGTAGAGTCTTTATTATCCTATTTAGATTTAGTCGCTACAGCCATAGGTGCTGATATTGTCCCTATTGTTGGTGAAAACAGAGCTTTAGCTTTTTTAGGATTAAAAGTGATTAATTCTAACCCACGTCCTGGGTTTCTGGCAATCATGAGTCAGCTTAAAAAAGAAAAATTAACAATGACAGACGTTATTTTTAATATTGCTCCTCGAATTAATGCAGCTGGACGTATGAAGCATGGAAATTATGCAGTAGGATTGATGAAGGAAACGGACTTAAATAATGCAAAACTTGCGGCATCAGAAATTGAAGATTTCAACACTAGTCGTCGTGAGGCTGATAAACTAATCACTAGGGAAGCATTAGAGCAAATTGTGAATGCAAATGAAACCGATAATGCAACTACGGTAGTTTATCAGAAAGATTGGCACAAGGGAGTAATAGGTATTGTTGCTTCAAGACTCATAGAAACTTATTATCGTCCGACTTTAGTATTTACTAAAAGTGGAGATTATTTAACAGCCTCTGCCCGATCTGTTAGGGGCTTTGATGTGTATAACGCCTTAGAAAAATGTAGTAATTTAATTGAGCAATATGGAGGCCATATGTATGCGGCAGGTCTAACGATTAGACAAGAGAACTACCTTGCTTTTAAATCAGCTTTTGAATCTGAAGTTTCAAAAACCCTGCCTCTCCAGTTCAAGACACCAGAAATTAAAATTGATTCAGAAATTAACTTTGAATCGATTACACCTAAATTTTTTAGAATATTGAAACAGTTTGCACCTTATGGGCCTCAAAACTTATCTCCAGTTTTTATGACTTCCAAAGTTAATGATACAGGCTACGGTAAATGTGTTGGAGAAGACCAAACTCATTTGAGATTAACACTAACTCAAAATAGAAGTGCTAAAATTGCGGCAATAGGTTTTGGTTTAGCAGCTCGGTTTTCAATTATTGAATCAAAAGTACCTTTTAGAGCAGTATACTCTGTTGATGAAAACGAGTGGAATGGCCGCGTAAGTCTTCAACTAAAACTTAAAGACTTAAAGCTTTAATATGTCGAAAAGAGATCCATATGCAGCCTTAAGATTTAAAGAGTTTAATCTTTTTTTAATGCTTCGTTTTATCTTGGTATTTGGCTGGTCTATGCAGTTTATTATAATAGAATGGCAGGTGTATTCACTTACAAAAAACCCACTCTCGCTTGGAATAATCGGGCTTATGGAAATTATACCCGCATTTAGTATGGCTTTGTTTGCCGGTCATATTGTTGATCAAAACGAAAAAAGAAACTTACTACTAAAATGTATTGGTCTATTTTCACTAATAAGCTTGGGACTCTTTTTAATAACGGATCCATCTGTGGAAAAAGCATGGAGTACGACCACAACTCTCTACGCAATTTACTGTTTTGTTTTTATTGGCGGTCTTCTACGTGCTTTTTTTGGCCCAACTATTTTTTCACTTGTCGCCCTTATTGTTCCAAAAAAAGTATATCCAAACGCTGCTACATGGAACAGCTCAACATGGCAAATGGCATCTGTTTTAGGACCCGCTTTTGCCGGGTTTACAATTAACTGGCTTGGTGTGCACTGGTCGCTTTGTATAGTATTCGGACTTGTTATTTTATCATTTGTCCTGTTATTTGGTATATCTAAGAAACCCGTTTTAAATCCTAAAATTGGCGAACCTGTAGTGCAAAGTCTTAAAGAAGGTTTACGGTTTGTGTTTAAAACTAAAGCTATTTTAGGAGCAATAAGCCTAGACATGATTGCAGTTCTTTTTGGCGGTGCAGTAGCATTACTTCCTGTATTTGCACAAGACATATTGAAGGTAGGATCAGAAGGGTTTGGAATGTTGAGGGCCGCGCCTGCCGTTGGGGCTTTTATGACAATGTTAGTCACTGCTTATATTCCTATCAGCAAACATGCTGGGCTAAAATTGTTAGTGGCTATTTTTGGATTTGGGATATCTATTGTTGTATTTGGCCTTTCCTCTATATTCTGGATTTCGCTGGTAGCCTTGTTTTTTAGTGGTGTGACTGATGGAGTATCTATGGTTATACGTCAAACTATTTTACAACTAAAAACCCCTGATCACATGCGGGGGCGCGTGTCTTCTGTTAACTCTATGTTTGTAGGGTCTTCAAACGAACTAGGTGCTTTTGAAAGCGGAGTAACTGCTAAGTTAATGGGGACTGTAACGGCTGTCGTGTTTGGAGGAGCTATGACTCTAATCACAGTAATAACAACAGGAATTGTATCACCAACTTTTAGAAAATTAGACCTTCAAAAAGATTTAGAGGCTCATGAAAAGTAATATCAAATTATTACTTTTATAAAGCAATTTATTTTTATATTTACCATACTAACCTAATATAAATTATAATGAAACGAATACTATTTACTTTAGCACTTTCAGTCGGTTTTTTATCTGTTGCACAAATTAGTTCATCTGGAGAATGGCTTGGAAATAATGATTTAAAAGGAAATCCATATATATTGGCTTCTGACGAGCATATGGAATTAACAAAAGAAAGTATTGCTGCTTACAATGAAAGCGATGTCGAAAAAGAACTTACTTTTTATTCTAATAAAATGGTAGAAAGAACAAAAGAGTTTTCGACTAACTGGCATAGTGAATTGAAAAAGGTTACCAATGAGCCATGGGCAATGATCCCCGTTCAAGTTAAAGGTTCAGATAATGTACATATGCTTGTTTGGTCTAATGAATCAAGAGAATGGAACAATGGGAGCACTCAGAAGTTAAGCCTAATGGAAGTTTTTATTTTTGATAAAGATAAAAAAATTGACGGTTTTGTACAATGGCGCAGTTATGATTCTGATAATGAATTTGGGCTTCCTGCAGGGGGAAAATTTTATGGAAAAAATGAAAATGAATATGCTGGACGAAAGTTAGTTTTCTCTAACCGAGGTGAAGTAGAGGTTATTGAATCTCTTATCGAAAATTATAATAAAATGGATGGTAGTGCTTGTCAAGATCTTTTCGCTGAGGGTGCTATTTTTGATACTTATGACGGTCAACGTGTAGAATTAACTGAGGGCTTTTTTGATGCATATTTTGAAAATTTTGAATCTCTTGAATGGAAAGCTTATGGTATTGTCCCTTTAAAGATTGAAAATACAGATCCTGAATCGGGAGTCATAGTAACCGCTTCCGAGAAAAGGGTATCTAAGGACGGCACTATTTGGGATAAAGAGTTAGTTGAACAATTCTATTTTGATTTAAATGGTAAAATTAAGTATGTCGAACAATGGACTCGCGACAAGAAAGAATAAGTTTAAACTTTAATAAAAAAATGCGCTATTAATAGCGCATTTTTTTATTAAAAAGGGACCGATAGTTAGTTTATAAAGTCTAAGAGATAAGAGTATTTTAGTCCAATAATCCGTTTGGAAACTATAGTGAAATCAAACAAAGAAAGATTCTGTTGAGGTTTCATAGTTTCTTGGACTCTGTAAAAAAGCGAAAACTTACCAACTTTATTAAATCTTTTTGAAGCCATTAATGTAAATCGATTTCGATTAATAACTCTAGAACCACTTCCCTTTGAAATGTTATCAAAGAGCTCTCCTTTTAATTTAAAAACTATTCCAATAGGTTTTAATTTATAACCAATGTCCATCATGAAGCGAAGTTGTTCTTTAGCGATGTCTCCTTCTTCTTCGGATAAGCCTAGCTCATTTTTATTTTGATACCTAAATCGATATGATAGATTAAGCTGCTTGACTTTGTGCTTGTAGCGTGCATCAATTTGGTATCTAAAGTGCGACTCGATTCCTTGCTTGTTTCCGATGTCATCATTTTTTTTAATAAAGCGAACACCAGCTCCAAGTTGAAAACCTTTGAAGATTTCATAATTGGTTTCAAGCTGTGTAAAATAGGTGTTTAATATTGAGATGTCATTTTTATATCTAAGGTGCTCAGCAGCTGAAAAATACAGCTTTTCTGTTGCTTTAACATCTAATTGGACAGAGCTCCATCCTTCTAAATCATTTGATTCTTGCGCATTTAGTTGTGTAAATGAAACTATACAAAGAGTAGTCAAAATGAAAGGTTTTATTTTTTCTTTAAATTGATTCATAGATCGATATTAGTTTTTATAATGGACTGTTATTTTAGCTACGTCTCTTAAAAAGTTGACATTTCCAATTTCAAATCTAATTATAGTAACCCCTAGTCTGTTTTCAAGATCATCTTTGAGTTTTTTATGATTTTCAGGTTTAATATTCTCTATAGTTTCATAAAGAACTTCTTTTGAAAATACTTCTGTTTTTAGCCAATAAAGCTCAAGAAAGTATAGCGCTAAGACTATAATTGAATTAGCAGCAATAATTTCTGCGTAACTCATTTTTTTATTTGACAGTCCGTTCATTACAGCAATACCAATCACTACAAACAAATAGGTCATTTCTCTAACTTCAAGCGGAAGTGTACGGTACCTTAAAATTCCAAATATTGCAAATAGTCCAAGAGCCATTCCAAGGTCCAATTCATACTTCTTTAAAGTAAAACACAGAAAGAAAACAACAATACCTATTAAATAGAACGTAAACAAGTACTCTTTTTTCTCACTTCTTTTGTAATAGATATATTTTACAACAGCAGTTAGGAAAAAGAAGTTTAATAGAAAACGAACAATCATTTTATAAAAATCATTATCAAATAAGGGTATACCTAGTAGTTCCATGTTAAATAGTTAGTTTATTAATTTTTAAATTTAGCTCTTTAAATCGGTTTGATTTTACATCCTTAAATAAATTAGCGACTCCAATACAATATTTACTAAAACTGCAAGTCCGAATCTTATTTGATTTTAATGCCTTACATATTGGGGTTTGCAGGTTTTGTTTTTCCTGCTTAACCTCAATAACCACTATATTTTGTAGTTCTTCTGTCTTATCATCTGTTTTGTAATTTAAACAGCTATCTATAGTAACCCGCTCTGATCTTTGCGTATTTACTAGAGTAAAACGCTGAAAATAGTTATATAAAACAGGCTTCAAAATCAAGTCTTTCTTCGTGGTTTTTTCAATAAATTTTTTTGATTTTGTAGACAAGGTTGTTTCAAGATCAGCAATCGTACAGCGTGTTTTATTAGTCATTCCCGAGTTCTGTTTTTCCTTAATTTCCAAAAAACAAAGGTCGGAATCTATATATTTTCGCATTCTTATTTTTTGCCGTTTGGCTTTTCCATTGTGATGGTCTGTGTAGGCTATTAAATCTTCTGTATCAAAATAAAGCGTTGAATAGCTCATTAGTCTATTTTCTTCAACCTCTAAAACTCTATAATCCTTCTCTATGGAGGGTAAAAACTCTAGCAATTTAGATTCCGTTGTTAGAAACTTCGTGTCAACCCGTTTTAGTAACGAGACCGAATTCATTTCCTTTAAGGCTATTGGATCAAATTTCGATAAGCTAGATGCTTCCATTTTTTAATTTGTCACAATTTACAAATTTAACTATTACTACTAAAACAATTAGGTTAATTCTGTCTAATAATTGAGAGCTCATTCATTAAGATTGTTTTTGCAGCACTATCCGAAGTGTTTAAAGGTAATTGATCAGCGTTTAATAAGTTTAGAAATTCCATAGGGTCAGCATTTAAGTTAAATAATGCTTCATTTCCGTTGTTAAAGTGTATGTATTTATGAGTTAAATTTCTAATTGTATAATCAGAGCCTTCAGATTGTATATTATCTTTTTCAGTATATACAAACTCTCTGCCCTCGAAATCACTCGTGTTTAAAGCATCCAAGAAACTATGGCTATCAACACTACTGGAAATTCCAGCTTCTGCTACATTAGCAATGGTCACAAATAAATCAGTTGTATTGATTAGAGAATAATCAGTCTCATTAAATCGGTTAACATTTTTACCGGAAATAACCATTGGGACATTAACCCCACCTTGGTAAATTGAACCTTTGGCTCTGTTGTTATCATACACTTGGACTACTTTATTAGGGGTGCCATTATCCCCTAAAAATATAATAAGTGTATTCTCTCGCTCTTCATCAGACATACTGTTTAATAATCGCCCTATTTCACTATCCATAGCTTCAATCATCGCTAGATAATACGGCAATGGATTTGCATCAATACTAGCTTCGTCTGTAGGAAGGTTACCTTGGCTATGCAAATTGTCGGGCGGTAAATGGAACGGTGTGTGTGGTGCGTTATAGGCAAGCCACAACAACCAAGGGTTAGTTTGCGTGTCAACCCAATCAATTGCTAAATCTGTGAATTTCGTAGTACTATATTCAGATGTATTGGACGTTTGTCCATTTTCTGTAAAATTCCAATTTGTATATGATTGAACATCACCATTTAAGAGTCCGGCAAAATAATCTACTCCCATTGAATTTGGATGTGTTGGATTATGCGACAGGTGCCACTTTCCAATCACTGCGTGGTTGTATTCGGGGGCGTTATTATTAAACACATCAAAAAGTGAGTTTTCAACTGTTGACAGTACATCTCCAGCACTTAATACGTTTGTCCTAAATCCGTAACGACCTGTTAGTATTGTAGCTCTAGTTGGACTACACACTGGATTTGACCAGACATTCTCAAAGCGGATACCAGAACTAATTAACGATTGCAGATGAGGCATGTTAGGCTTGTTGTTTCCTATCGAATAACCTAGACTAGCGTCTAAGCCCATATCGTCAGCAATAATTAATAAAATATTAGGCTTAATTGGGTTATCGGGATCATAAGTATTAGGGTAATTTGAGTTACTTACACCATCGTTACTACTACACGTGCAAAGTACAATGATAGCCAAAAGCCAAAGGATGCGATAATATGTCATGGTTAGTTTTCTATTAACTTATGACAAAAAAAACAGCTAAAGTTTAAAGCGTATTTAATGAAAGTGTTTCATTCTCAAAAACAGCATACGAGTAATGACTAATCCAATCCCCAAGATTAATGTATTTTGAGTGATCATTTAAGTCGATATCAAGCGGCAGGTGTCGGTGCCCAAAAACGAAATAATCGCGATGTTTTTCATTTAATTTTTTACGACTATATTGTACGAGCCATTCCTTGTCATTTCCTAGAAACCGAGCATCATCGTCTCCAGAAATAAGTTTATTTTTAACTGATAAGTACTGAGCGAAACGAACACCAATGTCAGGGTGTATCCATTTATAAACCCACTGAATGAATGTATTAGTAAAAACTTTTTTTAGACGTTTAAACCCTTTATCATCAGGCCCCAGACCATCTCCGTGTCCAATAAAAAGAGTTGTTGTATTAAAAGTGAATTCCATTGGCCTGTGGTGTACAGTAATCCCTAACTCTTCTTCAAAGTAACCATCCATCCATAAATCATGGTTTCCCACAAAAAAGTGAATTTTAACACCTTGGTCACTGAGCTCTGCTAGCTTTCCTAACACTCGAGTAAATCCTTTAGGAACAACATATTTATATTCAAACCAAAAATCAAAAAGATCTCCAAGTAGGAAAATAGCTTCTGCATCATGTTTAATTGAGTCAAGCCACTGTGCGAATTTTTTTTCGCGTGGGATAGATTCTTTTGATGTTGGAGCCCCTAAATGGTTGTCTGAAGCGAAGTATATTTTTTTCCCTTTTGGAATTTGTAAAGTCGTCATATGAAACTTTTAGTTATCACTTGCAACCCATTCTGCGTAGCATGTGGTTGTCTCTTGTAATTTTAGTGCATGTAACTTTATGGTATTTGGTAATCGATTTTTAATTTTTTCAGCAAAATCAATAACCATCATTTCACTTGTTGGCTGATAATCTACAAGTATAACATCGTGTCCACGATCGGCTAGCTCTTTTGCAAGTTCTACATGTGGTGTGTTTTTATTAAAAACCGTAGCATGATCAAATACGTCTACAATTTCTTCTTTGATTATTTTTTTTAAATCAGAAAAATCAATGACCATTCCAAATTTTACATGGTTAGAGTTTGAAATGGGTTTACCTATAACAGTAACAAATAACTGGTAACTATGTCCGTGAATATTTTTACATTTTCCATCATATCCATATAGGGCATGTCCAGTTTCAAAAGAAAATTGTTTTGTAATTCTAATATTACTCATTTGTTGTTTAGAGTGTTATAAATAAGTTTAATTTTCAACAAAGTTAATGGTTTTGATCATGAGGTGAAAATTGTTTCCTAAATTTTATTATCAGTGGAATACCTCTAGCAATCATCCATAACGTAAAAGCAGTAAATACACCATGCAGTTTCCAACCGTAGTAATCAGTTGTAAGGATTACTGGCAAAAAAACAAAAAGAGTAGATAATAACAGCACATTTCGTAAATCTTTCATTTTACCAAGACCTTTAAAAACTCCATCAAACACAAATGCTAATGCACAAATTGGCTGCATTAACAGTACGATCCAAAATACCTCATAAAAAATTACTAAAACCAAGGGGTCATTTGTGAAAGCAATTCCAATGGGCTTGTATAAAAGCGCTCCAATACTTCCCATTATCACTCCAACAATTATTGCGTACCTTATAAGTCTCTTACTTAATTCAAATAGTAATTTAAACTCTTTAGCTCCAAATAACTTTCCAGAAAGAATATTACCAGCACTGGCATATCCATCGACAGCAAAAGCAGCAAAGAACCATAAATTTATTGAAATGGTGTATGCTGCTATATATTCATCTCCGTAGCC
>JAQWYU010000012.1 GCA_029253805.1 Flavobacteriaceae bacterium
TTTTTTCTTTTTCTTAACATAGCTTTAAATGCTCAAGAATACAAATTATATGAAGATGCGATTTTCGTTCATGAAGGTGATACCCTTAATTATAGATTTTTAAAGCCTGCAAACTACGATCCATCCAAACAATATCCCGTTCATTTGTTTTTACACGGTGCTGGAGAAAGAGGTAATGACAATAGTTCTCAATTGACGCATGGAGGTGAACTATTTTTAAAAAAAGAAGTAAGAGATAAATATCCGTCCTGGGTAATTTTTCCGCAGTGTACGGAAAATGATAGATGGCCTAGCTTACTTTCTGATAATTGGAATGATACTTTATTTACATTGAGCACAAATCCCAATAATAGCTTAAATCTAGTCATCAAATTAATGGATAAGTTCATAAAAAAGAAACAGGTGGATAAAACCAGGGTATATGTAAGTGGTTTGTCTATGGGGGGTATGGGTACATTTGAAATATTGTGTAGGCGCCCCAATATGTTTGCAGCAGCTACCCCTATTTGCGGTAATGGAGTAGCGCAGATGGCTAAATTATATTCTCAAAAAACCCCAATCTGGATTTTCACGGATCTGACGATACCGTTGTAAGTCCAATACATTCGTTAAAAATGGCTACTGCTATTATTGAAGCAGGAGGTAGTCCAAAACTGACCTTGTATGAAGACGTTGACCATGGCAGCTGGGATAATGCATTTGCTGAACAAAATTTTTTAAAATGGATCTATTCAAAATCAAAAAAATGACAATAATCAAAATAATTATAAATTCAGTGTTTATGCTTACTATAATAGTTATAAATGGACAAGAAGTCATCCAAGCTGGTAAATTTGATGACCTTAAACTAGCACCACAAATTGCAATAGCTGGAGGAGGTACATTAATGGATTGGGCAAATACAAACTTTTATCAGGCAAGCAATGAGGAGTTAAAAAATATTGATGACCCGAACCGGGTTGTTTTCATGGGCAATTCGATTACACAACTATGGAGTCGTTTTGATCCAAGTTTTTTTACAGAAAATTCATTTGTAAATCGAGGTATTGGGGGCCAAACATCCCCACAAATGCTTGTTCGATTTAGATCAGATGTTATTGATTTGAACCCAAAGGCTGTGGTTATTATGGCTGGAACTAATGATATTGCTAAAAATACAGGTCCAATTTCCATTAAAAATACCGCAGACAATATAATTTCAATGTCAGAGATTGCCATTGCAAATAACATAGATGTTTATATTTGTTCAACATTGCCTGCCATAGATTTTCTTTGGTCGCCTGGACAAGAACCGGCTACTAAAGTAATTAAACTAAACTCTATTTTAGAAAAATATTGTAACGATAATGGCTTGGCTTACGTCAACTATTATACTTTAATGGCAGATTCTAAGGGGGGGTTAAAGGTTCCCAAATATACAGCTGAGAATGATTTAGTTCATCCAAATTTAGCAGGCTACAAAGAGATGGAGAAAATTATTTTATTTGCATTAAAATTATAGAGTTGAATTGACATACTAAGTTTTTATTTTTTTTACTTCAGTGCGTAGCTGTCTAAACGCTTTTGTAATATGTCCCTCAACAGTCTTAACTGAAACGTCAAGCAATTCTGATATTTCAATATTAGAAAATCCTCTTTTTTTACTTAGATAAAATACTTCTTTTGTTTTGTTTGGGAGTTTGTCTATCTCACGATTCATAATTTCAAGCCTATTTTTTATAAAATCATCTTCTGATCTTACGGCAAATTGATCTAGCATTAAATAGTATTGTTCATGCAACATTGTCATTGATTTTTTTTTTCGATAGAGATCAACAAATTTGTTGAATGTAGATTTGTACAAATATGATTTTAATGAGTGTTTGGTACTTAATTTGTTTTTTCTTTCGAAAATGTTAACAAAGACTTGTTGAACTATTTCGGAAGAAATTTCGTGGTTGGAACATAGGCTCAATGCGTATGCAAACAACTTGTCTCCGTACAAATCAACAAGCTCTCGCCAAGCTGCAGGCTCATTCCCCTTAAGCTTCTTAATGAAATTTTCATTTTTTTCAGTCATATAATATACTAATCTTACTATAAATCTATGAAATCATTAATTAATTTGCCAATTTTTTAAATAAAACTTAAAATAAAATAAATTTTTTTTAATATCTCACAAGGGTTCTTGGCTCTGAGATCGTTATAGAGATAGTTATGAATACCAATATTCAAAATATAGTTATAAATTTTTTCAACAACGATTGTAATCTATCTGAACTTAAAACTCTATTAGATTTTATTATCATTGAAGAGAATTATATCCAATTTAATGAATACGTCTGTATTAATTATTTATCAAATCTATCTATGAATCAATTTGACAAGACATCTATAATTAAAGATTTAGAGTCAAGAATCAAAAAACAAGAAAAACAATCAATAATTAGATCTCGTAAGCGTAAATTAGTTGGGATTACTGCATTTACTGTGTTATTTCTTGGAATTGTTTACTTTGTAAATAAAGATAAAATAGATATTGAGTCTAAAAACATTGTTCTAACAACATCTAGTGGAGACAAAATCGTTTTAGATAACAATACAACTAAATCTGATAAACTAGAAGGTTTGGTAAGTATAAATACAAATACACTTGCCTACAAAAAAGATATAAATTCAAAATCTTTAGTCAAAAATACAATCAATGTTCCATACGGGAAACGATTTAAACTAAACCTTTCAGATGGAACTGTTGTTCATTTAAACTCAGGTTCATCTATTACATTTCCTGTCAGCTTTATAAAAGGTATTGATAGAGAAGTGTTAATCTCTGGTGAAGCCTTTTTTGATGTAGCCAAAGATCCTATAGATGCATTTAATGTATTATCAACAGGTACTTCGATTGAAGTTTATGGCACAAGATTTAATTTAAAAAACTATGAGGAAGATAATTTCTCTGAAGTTATTCTAACCGAAGGTAGTTTAGGTGTAAGAAACACCTTGAACGATAGCGGTGTTACTGTTATAAGTCCCGGCGACATGGCTAAGCTAGATTATTCGATAGGAGAGATTGAACTCTCTAAAGTCAATACTGTACTATACACATCGTGGATTGAGGGACGAATTATATTTAGAAATGAAAATATAAATAACCTAATTACTAAACTTGAAAGAATTTACGATGTCATAATTATTAATAGCAACAAAAAATTAAACGACATGTTTATCAATGCTACATTTTTAACTGATCAAGAATCTATTGAAGATGTTTTAGATTACCTAGTTAAAATCTATAAAATTGAATACCAAATTCTAAATAACAAAATAATAATAAATTAAAAACGGGCTTTTGGACCAACAAAAACCCGTTGAATCAAATAGAATATTAAATTACCGAAATAGCAATAAATTACTAACTAAATGATGTCAAAATTATGAATTTTAAACTTGAAACAACAAAAAACAAGAAGAAAAATACTTGCTCCTTTCTGGGGTTAAAAAAGATTTCTTTATTTCTGTCCTTTTTTATGATTTTTTCAGCTTTTGCGTACCCAAAAGCTTATACACAAAACGATATAAGTTTTGATGTAGAAAATGAAACAATAATTAGCGTACTAGACAAAATTGAATCACAAACTCCACTTCGATTTATATTTGGAAGCGAGATTTATGATTTTGAAAAAACTATAACTTTAACAGTTGAGAAAGCTAGTCTTAAAGACGTGATTTATTTAATCTTTGATAATAAATTAAGTTATGAACTAAGCGATGATGTAGTTATACTTTCAAAATCAGTTAATGAGCCTAAGGAATCTTCAAAAAAGGTTTCCATAGAGACAAACCAACAAAAAGTTGTTGAAATTATTGTTACCGGAAACGTAACAGACAACAATGGTTATCCTCTTCCAGGAGCAGCAGTCGTTGAATTAGGCACTTCCAATGGTACAACAACTGATTTTGATGGAAATTTCTCAATAAGTGTTAACGACGAAAACTCCATACTAGAAATTTCCTATATTGGTTTTGTAACACAAAAAGTTACGGCCGATGCCAATAACCCAATTTCTGTGACGATGAAAACAGATGTGTCAAGTTTGGAAAATGTTGTTCTTGTG
>JAQWYU010000013.1 GCA_029253805.1 Flavobacteriaceae bacterium
ACCTACAAGCTACGCTTAATGAAAAAACTTAATGTCTCTAATCTGGTAGATTTAATTGATCATGGTCGACAAAAAAAGTAATTATTATAGAACTCTATTTAGCTTTCTAGATAACAACATTTTTAAATTTGAGTAATTAAGTACGTCTTCAAGAAGCGCTCTGTGGTCCTCATCTTTATTGACGTCCGCTTTGATTTCATTAACTTTTTTATCAATTAAATAACACCGAAGCGTTAGAATTGTTTCACTAACTAACTGGGCAATACTTACATCCTTATGCTTTGGAAAAATATTATTTTTCTCCCACTTATGAAGATTATAGCGTTCTTCGTTCATTAAAATATTAGTAACATCAACCGCTAAAAGAGGGTCTAAACGATTTACAAAAGACTCAATAACCAAGTCATCAGATTGGTTCAAACTATCAATTATCGTATAATATAAGGTTTTAAAGTTTTCGTTGGTAAATTGCATTTCATCTTCTTGTAAATCCAAAAATATTTTTTCAAAAACTTTTATTTGATGAATGACTGGTTCCAACACTAGCTCGTCTTTGTCGTCCTCCTTTAAAATAAGATCTTCAAAGGATTCTATTCTACTACCATAAAGTAATAAAATTTCAATAATTTTTTGCTCAAGCTGATACTGAATATCTACTTTTTTAAGTTGAGGTTCAGTCTTGACTACTTCAAATGCTTTCTGTTTTTTACCATACGATTTATTTGTGTCGCTCTGGGCTTTTTTATCAAGTTGAGCTAGAGTGCTAAATAAAACTTCCTCACTTATATCCATAATACGTGAACACTCACGAACATAAATTTCTTTCTGAATGTTATCTGTGACTTTGGATATACTCGTCACCATATCACGAATAAGATTAGCTTTTACTATAGGATCATCTTGAGCTTCGCTCATCAGCAAAGACGCTTTGTAGGCAATAAAGTCTTTGGCGTTTGATTTTAAATAATCATTAAGTTCTTCAAGAGTATTTTGCTTAGCGAAACTGTCTGGATCCTCACCCTCTGGAAAAGTGCAAATCTTAACATTCATGCCCTGCTCTAAAATTAAATCAATCCCTCTTAAAGAAGCTCTAATTCCTGCAGGATCCCCATCAAATAGCACTGTGATATTTTTAGTTAAACGATTAATTAATCTAATTTGTTCTGGAGTTAATGCAGTTCCAGACGAGGACACAACGTTTTTAATTCCTTTTTGATGAAATTGAATAACATCAGTATATCCTTCAACCAAATAGCAATTATCTTCTTTGGCGATCATTTGTTTTGCAAAGTAAATACCATATAAAACTTTACTTTTATGATAAATATCACTTTCAGGTGAATTTAGGTATTTCGCAGCCTTATCATTTTTAGCTAAGATTCGCCCCCCGAACCCAAGAACACGACCAGACATACTATGAATAGGAAAAAGAACTCGGCCTTTAAAGCGATCAAATTGTTTCTCACCCTTTACAATTGATAGTCCAGTACTTTCAAGGTATTTTAATTTATATCCTTTTTTTAAAGCTGTATCTGTAAATCCACTCCATGAATCTGTAGAATACCCTAATTGAAATTCGTGAATAGTTTCATCTGTAAAGCCTCGCTCTTTAAAATAACTAAGTCCGATTGCCTTTCCGGGATCTGTTTTGTGCAATATACTTTGATAATAAGTTCTTGCAAATTCACTTACTAAATACATACTTTCCCTTTCCCCTGCCGCTTGCTTTTCTGAGTCAGACTGAACAGTTTCTTCTACTTCAATATTGTATTTTCGGGCTAGATATTTAATAGCCTCTGGATAGGTAAATTGTTCGTGTTCCATTAAGAATGAAACTGAGGTTCCACCTTTTCCTGTTGAAAAATCTTTCCAGATTTGTTTTACAGGAGAAACCATAAAACTTGGTGTACGTTCTTCGCTAAATGGGCTTAACCCTTTAAAATTACTTCCAGATTTTTTCAGCTTTACAAAATCTCCAATCACTTCCTCTACTCGAGCAGTGTCAAATACTTGATCTATGGTGGATTTTGATATCAATGCAAATAGAATTAAATGGGCAACGTAAATGTAATATAAAAGTAATTATTTTAGTTACTTATTTCGTTCGATTACATAATTCACCATTAAAATTAATGATTTTTTATAAATAGAGTCCGGAAATGGAGCTAGAAGGTTTAAGGCCTCTTTTTGAAATGATTTCATCTTACAGACAGCATAATCTAATCCACCATTTTTCTTCACAAAATTAATTACTTCTCCAACACGTTTAGAATTTTTACTGTGGTTTTTGACAGAATTAATCAGCCAACTCTTTTCTTTTTTTGATGATTTATTTAGTGTGTAGATCAAAGGGAGTGTCATTTTTTGATCTTTAATATCAATTCCTGTAGGCTTGCCTATTTGCTTGGTACCATAATCAAATAAATCATCTTTGATTTGAAAAGCCATCCCTATTAACTCTCCAAATTTCCTCATTGTTTCTACTTCCTTAGAATTTGGTTTAAGTGATGCTGCACCCAAACTACAACAAGCAGCTATGAGAGATGCTGTTTTTTTTCGAATTATCTCGTAATAAACTTCTTCTGTTATGTCTAGTGTGCGAGATTTTTCAATTTGCAATAACTCTCCCTCGCTCATTTCACGTACAGCTACAGAAATTATTTTTAAAAGATCAAAATCATTATTATCAATACAAAGCAAAAGGCCTTTGGATAACAAAAAATCCCCTACCAGTACAGCTATTTTGTTCTTCCATAGTGCATTAATTGAAAAGAATCCACGCCTACGGTCGCTATCGTCTACCACATCATCGTGTACTAGTGTAGCAGTGTGAATCAACTCTAAAACAGAGGCCCCACGATATGTTCTCTCGCTAACTTCTCCCTCTGAAATCATTTTAGCTGTTAGAAACACAAACATAGGACGCATTTGCTTCCCTTTTCGATTTACTATGTAGTGGGTGATTCGGTTTAAAAGTGCGACTCTACTAGACATGGACAAACGAAATTTCTTTTCGAAAAGTTCCATTTCATAGTTAATCGGTTTTTTTATGTCTTCAATAGCTTTCAAAAAAAACTTAATTTAACGTAAAATTACGTATATATAATCTATTGTTTCTTAGAGTTTCGTTAAATCTGTGACCTTGATGAACTTCTGTTGTCAATTATTAATTGTGGATACCAATAATTTAATAATAGTTTAAAAATTACCTTAATTTATTCTAAACATCTTAAAAACAACTTATTAGGTTTTTTATTTCAGGTAAATAAATTTATCTTTATATTAAATTTTTTAAATCTAAATTATTATGAAAAAAATTACTTTTTTAGCCATGCTTATGGCCTCTTACATTACTAACTCTCAAATCATCTTAAGTGAAGATTTTGAAGGTAGCACTTCTTTGCCAGAAACTTGGGTAAACGATGACATTGCTGGTGCTGGAGATAGTTGGGTTATTGATAGCGGGGTAGATGCACCCTACTATCCAGCTGATAATGGATATTTTGATACCTACACTGAAATTTATGGAAACTATGCTTGGTTTGATAGCGCTAATAATGGAGCTAATAACGAAGTAGCTGAGGAGCTGGCTCTAACGTCACCTGCCTTTGATTGTTCTGGCTTAAGTTCAGTTGTTCTTTCCTTTAGTAATTGGTTCTTAGGAGATGAAGTTACTGTTGGAACCAGTACAGCTGGAGCAGGATTTGTTGAGGTGTCTAATGATGGAGGAACTTCTTGGACAACTGTAACTTCTTTTGGAGGTCAAACTTATGGAGAAAACATTATTGATATCACTGACGAAGTTGGATCATCTTCTAGCTCTCACGTAAGATTTAGGTGGACAGGAAATTATAGTTATTTCTGGGCAATTGACAATATCATCGTACAACAGCCTGAAGGTAGTGCTCCAGATGTCTGTACGAACATGTCGCCAGCTAATGAAGCAACTGAAGTTGAAATAGTATTATCTAATAATGATTTAAAAATGATTTACTTTTCATGGGACGCAGCAACTACTGGAGATCCAGCTACATCATATAACTGGTACTTTGGAACAACAGCTGACAATGTTAGTAATTTAGTGTCTGGATTCGATGGTACAGCAGAAAATTCAGGTATAACATGGGGAGACACAGCCGATACTGGATGGCAAACTAATACCACTTATTATTGGAAAGTTGCTAGCATAAATACAGCTGGAATCACAGAATCATCAGTATATAGTTTCACAACAGGATCTACTAACCCTCTAGGAATTGAAGATATTTCTGTTGATACATTTAGTGTGTCGCCAAATCCTGTTAAGGATATAATCACTATTAATAGCTCTACAGTGTTTGATACAATAAAAGTATTTAATCAACTAGGTCAATTGATTATTAAATCAAATTCAAAATTAATGGATGGT
>JAQWYU010000014.1 GCA_029253805.1 Flavobacteriaceae bacterium
CTTGCTGCAATATTTATTGAACACAAGCAGGAAAGTATTATTAAAATCTCTTTTCGATCCAAGGGAAGTTTCGACGTAAATAAATTTGCACGTAACCATTTTAATGGTGGAGGTCACAAGAACGCATCTGGCGGAAAAAGTAACCTTAACTTAAAAGACACCATTACAAAATTTACTCACTTACTAGAAGAATATAAATTAGAACTTAATTCATGAAACAGGCTAAATTTTACTTATTGATACTGTTTGTTTTTTCTAGCTGTAATCCTCCTCTACCCCGCGGTCCAGTTTCTTACAACTCAGGTAAATTTATCGATGCATCAGTAAAACGCAATAAACAACTCAATAAATTTGAATACAAAAAAATAAAAGCTATTGTAGAAAAATCTGGAGAAGCTATATTAAATTCTAGTTTTGGATTCTGGTATTACTACAACAAGAAACAAGAAAGCAATAAGAATCATCCTAAATTTGGTGATCAAATTCAATATAAATATAATGTTAGGACACTTGAAAATAAGTTAATTTATTCTGAAGAAGAACTAAGTATACAAAACTATTTTATTGACCAACAAGAATTGTTCTCAGGGCTAAGACAAGGGTTAAAACTAATGAAACAAGGAGAAGTAGTTACTTTTATATTCCCGTCTCAAATAGCCTATGGTTACTATGGAGACAACAATAAAATTGGACGAAATCAACCTCTTATTTGCAAGGTCACTTTAATCAAACATCAAATAAATTAAACTTTTAAATTAATAAAAAGGGAAATGAATTCAAAAAAAATAATCATTAAATCATTTGTATTTCTTACACTATTAAGTGCTACAACATGTAAAGAAAAATACCCTGAACTAGGCGAAGGACTCTTCGCAGAGTTAATAACTACTAAAGACACTATTGTTGTTGAGCTGAATTATAAAAAAACTCCATTAACTGTTTCAAATTTTATTGGACTTGCTGAAGGAACTCATCCAATGTTAACAGACTCGTTGAGAGGTAAACCATACTACAATGGAACAATATTTCACAGAGTGATTAATAACTTTATGATCCAAGGAGGCGATCCTTCTGGAACAGGATCAGGAAGTCCTGGATACAAATTTGAAGATGAGTTTAATGACAGTCTTTCACATAATAAATCCGGTATACTTTCTATGGCAAATTCTGGTCCAGCTACGAATGGAAGTCAGTTTTTTATAACAGATGCTCCAACTCTTCATTTGGATAACAAACACTCTGTTTTTGGAAAAGTAGTTAATGGGCTTGATGTCGTGGATATAATCTCTAATGTAGAGGTTGCACCTGGATCAAACAAGCCATTGGAGGATATCATCATTCTGGAGCTTAACATTGTCAGACAAGGTGATGAAGCAAAAAAGTTTGATAATGTAAGTACATGGAGCAAAGAATTGCAATCATCACAAGAAAAAAAAATAAAAACAATTGAAAAGAGAAAAAAAATAATAAAAGAAATGAAAACAGTCTTAAATGACTACAAAAACAAAGCTAATAAATTAAATTCTGGTTTATTAATTCACAATATTTCATCAACTAAAGGGATAAAACCACGAGAAGGTTCTAAAGTAAAGCTAAATTATGAAGGATATTTCACAGACGGTAATTTATTTGGAACTAATGTTAAAGCTATAGATCAAAAATATGGAAGTTATGACCACCGCAAGGATACTCAAGGTGCCTACAGTCCCATATTGATGCCTCTAAACAATGAAGCTCAAATGATACCCGGATTCAAGGAAGGTGTTTTTAACATGTCTTTAGGAGACAAAACATTTTTATACCTTCCATCTCACATAGCTTATGGCGAAGAAGGACGAGGTAAAATAAAACCAAATACTGACTTAATTTTTATTGTAGAAATGGTAGAAATAATAGATTAGATAACTAAATAGGATCTCTCTATTCTTTTGGTATGTTTTTTAAAATCTCTAACAGAAAATTCCAGAACTTATTAACGGAAGATATTTGCACACGCTCGTCTGGTGAATGTGCTCCCTTAATATTAGGGCCAAAACTAATCATCTCCATTTTTGGATAATTAGTTCCAAGAATACCACATTCCAAACCTGCATGACAAGCAGCTACGTGAGGCTTTTCGTTGTACATTGACTCATACAAACTTCTCAATACCTGTAATATTGAGGAATCCATATTTGGGGCCCAACCTGGGTAATCACCTGACATTTTTACCTCACAACCTATTAATTCAAAAGTTGATCTCAAAGTCATAGCTAAATCCATTTTAGTTGACTCTACTGAAGACCTAGTTAAACAACAAATTTTAATATTGCCGTCTTTCACAACTACACTTGCTACATTATTAGATGTTTCTACAAGGCCTTTAATTTCAGGACTCATTTTGTATACACCGTTCCATGCAGCATAAAGTACACGCGTAAGCCCTTCCTGGATACCCAAATCCATAATTAACTTTGGAGTATCGATCTTAGACAAACTTATCATTAAGTCTGGCTCTGTAGTTTTAAATTCTAATTGAATAAATCTAATTAGGTCGCCCAAATCATGTAGAAATACAGATTCATGAATACTATCAATCGTAATAACGGCATGACTTTCTCTTGGAATAGCATTTCTAAGGCTTCCACCCACAATTTCAGTTATTCGCAATCCGTATTTTTCAAAACCATCAAAAAGAATACGATTCATAATCTTGTTTGCATTTCCAAATCCTTTATGTATATCCATTCCTGAATGCCCACCTTGTAGCCCATTAACTACAATCATATATCCAATTTTGGTCTCTGGAGTCGTTTCTTGTTTGTAATTTCTCTCGGCTGTAATATCTATACCCCCAGCACAACCTACTCCTATTTCATTATCCTCTTCAGTATCTAGGTTTAATAAAATATCCCCATTTAAAAGCCCTTCTTTTAGCCCCATAGCTCCAGTCATTCCTGTTTCTTCATCTATTGTAAATAAAGCTTCGATAGCTGGATGTGAAATATCTTTACTTTCTAAAATAGCCATTATTGTAGCAACTCCTATACCAGTAT
>JAQWYU010000015.1 GCA_029253805.1 Flavobacteriaceae bacterium
AATACTTCTACTTTATCGCCAACAGCTAAATTTGGATTATAACGAAATTCATTTAGTGAAATAACTCCTTCGGATTTTGCATTAATATCAATAATCGCATCACGATCAGAAATATGAACAACAGTACCATCAACAACTTGATCATCGAGAGTATCAACAAAATTGTTAGCTACAAGCTTTTCAAACTCAACAAGTTTATCATCATCTACAGGGTCAATACCCTCTTCGTAATTGTGCCAGTTAAAATCTTTAAGGAATTGCTCAGGGTTGTCTTGAGCTTGGTTTGGTTGTGGTACTTCAACTTGAATATTTTCGGCAGTTACCTCTTCCACATTAGTGTTTTTTTCTTCAGCCATGGCTGTTTAAAATTTGTATTTTATAGAAGTTAGATTCGATTAAGCACAACTACAAAAGCGTTGTTAGTTTATTTTATTTGCCTTTACTGAATCTATTAATTGCTAAAGGAGTGCAATTTTACAACTTATTTATAATTTTACCTAATGTTTTAAGGTTGATTTTAAAGAAAAACACATGATGATAATTGCATATAATAGTCTGGATAAATCAACAAAAGATTACGAATCTAAACAAGAGTTAACCAATTCCATAATTTGTTCTAACTGCTGTTCTTTTGAAAGTTGAGAATTATCAAACTCAATAGCATCATTTGATTTCAAAAGTGGTGAATCTTTTCTAGTAGAATCAAGGTGATCCCTAAGATTGATATTGTCTAAAACTTCCTGTAAAGATAGGTTCGAGTTACTAGTTAGAAGTTCATCATATCTTCTTTTTGCACGAGTACCAGCATTAGCAGTCATATATAACTTTAAATCTGCATTTGGAAAAACAACACTACCAATATCTCTACCGTCCATTACAACTCCTTTTTGAATTCCCATTTGTTGTTGAAGTTTTACTAGTTGTTGTCGAACTTGAGGAATAGCAGCTACAACGCTAACTACGTTTGACACCTCCATAGATCTTATTGCCTTGTTAACTTTCAAATCATTTAAATAAACATCAGAAATATTTAGCTTCTTGTTATATACAAAAGAAACCTTTACAGAAGGTAACGCTTCTATCATTTTAAGTTTGTTAAACTCTTCACCAATTATTAGCTTTTTTTGTAATGCATACAATGCAACTGCCCGATACATGGCTCCAGAATCTACATAAATATAATTTAATTGTTTTGCTATCTGTTTAGCTAAAGTACTTTTCCCTGTTGAGGATAGTCCATCTATTGCTATGATAATTTTTTTCACTAATTTAAGTTTATTTGTATTCCCATGAAACTTGTATTTGCTGCAGATGAGTAACGTGCATGTGTATAACTTAATCTCATTTTATTAAATTTTAAACCGATTCCGAATGACAAACCTGAAAAGTCTCGCTGTTCTAAAATCTTAAGCTCCTCTGACCTTCGAAAACTATAACCAAATCTAAGATTAAAACCTTTATCTGGGAATAACTCAACTCCAATAATCGAATGCCTTAACAAGTTATTGACAAAGGTAACCTTTTCTTCTGTCTGATTCCCATCTAAATCTGTAGTAGTTCTTGAGGGGTTTGGTGTACCAATAGGCCACTTTTGTAAATTCTCAAACGTAAGATGCCATCTTATGGGAACATTTTCAAGAGTTTGAGACAGACCTAGGTCTATCTCAAACGGAAGAGATTCCTTCATACCCGCGTAAGTTGATAGCTGAGTTCCAAAATTGCGAATTACTAAAGCTGCATTAAAATCTAAATACTGATCAATGTAAATAAACCCAAAATCAGCTGCTAACCCAAACGAGCTATATTGTTCTAATTTAGAAGTTATAAATTTAAGATTTGCCCCTATGTAAAAGTCTGAATAACCTATTTGAGTAGCATAACCAGCAGAAAGAGCTGCTTCGTTTCCAGTAAAACTTCCAGTGCCAGATCCGTTTTCGTCATATCCATCAAAACTTCCATAATTAATATAGGTCATACCAAAATGAAAAGTTTGTGTTCTTCGATCAACAGTGTAAGCATAAGCTGCTGTTCCATAACGTATATCTCCCAAATAGTTAGAATAATTAAAAGATAATTGATTATCCATATCTAAATTTATAGTAGCAGGGTTATATAAAGCTTGTGTGACATCATAATCTACATTTGTGAGAACTTTACCACCAAGAGCAGCTTGTCTTGGGGATGACATCAAGTTAAGAAATTGATAAGTTGATTCACCACCTAGTTGAGCATGAATACCATTCGTTCCCAGTAAAATTAAAATAAATGTGAAGAATAATCTCATTTAGTGTAAAAATAAATAATTCAACTCAAAAACGATTATATGAATGGTTTATTACATTAAGAATGTGTAGTATGGTTAAAGTGATTTTGCATATTTAACTTTTTGATCAGTAATGGCTAAATCAATTACTTCGCTCATTTCTGTAACAAAATGAAACTTTAACCCTTTTAAATATGAACAATTAATTTCATCAATGTCACTTTTATTTTCTTTTGATAATATAATTTCTTTAATTTTTGCACGTTTTGCAGCCAAAATCTTTTCTTTTATTCCTCCTACCGGCAAAACTTTACCCCTCAAAGTTATTTCACCAGTCATTGCCAAACTCTTTTTAATTTTTTTCTGTGTAAATAAAGAAACCAACGAAGTCAGCATCGTAATTCCTGCACTAGGCCCATCTTTAGGAGTAGCTCCTTCAGGAACATGTATATGAACATTGTAATTTTCAAAAACAGAAACGTCAATATCGTATAAATCTGCATTAGATTTAATATACTCCATTGCTATGGTAGCTGACTCTTTCATAACCTTTCCTAAATTCCCTGTAATATTTAGATTCCCTTTTCCTTTAGATAAAATAGATTCTATAAAAAGAATATCTCCACCAACTCGAGTCCAAGCTAAACCGGTCACAACTCCAGCTACGTCATTATTTTCATATTTATTTCTTTCAAGCTTAGGACTTCCAAGAACATCTATAATAGCTTCATTAGTTACTTTAACATCGTACTTATTTTCCATGGCAATGTTTTTTGCCGCAAATCTGACCATTTTAGCAATTTGCTTCTCTAACCCTCTTACTCCAGATTCCCTAGTGTAACCTTCAACTATTTTTTCCAATTGTGGTTGTGCAATTTTTAAATCTACAGGTTTCATTCCGTGCTCTTTTATTTGTTTTGGCAATAGATATTTTTTTCCGATTTGAACCTTTTCTTCAGTAGTATAACCTGTTACGTTAATAATCTCCATTCTATCCAGTAGAGCTGGTTGAATTGAAGTCAAACTATTTGAAGTGGCAACAAACATTACTTTTGAAAGGTCGTATCCCATTTCTAAAAAATTGTCATAAAATTCAGAATTCTGTTCTGGATCTAAAACTTCTAACATTGCAGAAGAAGGATCTCCTTGACTGGAACTTGAGAGTTTATCAATCTCATCTAAAACAAAAACAGGATTAGATGTACCTGCTTTTTTTAGGCTTTGAAGAATTCTTCCTGGCATCGCGCCAATGTAAGTCTTTCTGTGGCCTCTTATTTCAGCTTCGTCCCTAAGACCTCCCAGGGAAATTCTAACGTATTCTCTTCCTAGCGCTTCAGCGATAGATTTACCCAGCGATGTTTTACCGACTCCTGGAGGGCCATACAAACAAAGAATAGGCGATTTCATATCATTTCTGAGTTTTAAGACAGCTAAATACTCAATAATTCTTCTCTTTACTTCGTCTAAACCAAAATGATCTCTATCTAAAATCTTTTGAGCCCGTTTAAGATCAAAGATATCTTTACTGAAATAGTCCCATGGCAAATCCAAGAACAAGTCTAAATAATTTCTTTGGATTGAATACTCAGCTACTTGAGGATTCATTCTTTGTAATTTTCCAATCTCTTTATTAAAATGATTTTTTACTTTTTCATCCCATTTTTTTGAAGTGGCTCGCGATTTCATTGCTTCAATTTCTTCTTCGTAGCTTACACCTCCTAGTTCCTCTTGTATAGTTTTTATTTGCTGTTGCAGAAAGTACTCGCGCTGCTGTTGACTCATATCGTTTTGAACCTTGGACTGAATATCGTTTTTAAGCTCTAAACGCTGAAATTCTACGTTCATGTGCTTTAAAGTCAATAATGCACGTTCTTTTAAATCGTGAATTTCTAGTAATTTCTGTTTTTCAACTACTGGAAGATTCATATTGGATGAAACAAAATTGATTAAAAAAGAATTACTTTCAATGTTTTTTATTGCAAATGAAGCCTCACTAGGAATCGTTGGACTTTGTTTGATAATCTGAAGGGCTAAATCTTTAATTGATTCTAAAATAGCAGGAAATTCAGCATTATCATTTGGGTTAATTTCTAAAACACTTTCAATATTAGCTGTCATGTAAGGATTCTCAGAAACTATTTTAGATATTTTAAATCGTTTTTTTCCCTGAATTATTACTGTAGTATTGCCGTCAGGCATTTTAAGTACTTTTAAAATTCTAGCTACTGTTCCAATTGTATGAATATCATCAATTGAAGGATCTTCAACAGTTTCATCTTTTTGTGAGACAACACCTATTGTCTTAGAGCCAGAATTAGCATCTTTTATTAATTGTATTGATTTATCACGGCCTGCAGTGATGGGAATAACTACTCCTGGAAATAAAACAGTATTTCTCAGGGAAAGAATAGGAAGCGATTCGGGCAGTGATTCATTTTTTATAGCCTCTTCATCTTCAGAAGTCATTAAGGGAATTAGCTCTGAATTCTCGTCAAAGTCTTGCAATGACAAACTGTCAAGCATTGTAAATTTTGATTTACTCATAATTGTATTAAGTCATTCTGTCATAAAACAGAATT
>JAQWYU010000016.1 GCA_029253805.1 Flavobacteriaceae bacterium
ATATTACAATCTCATTCCAGCTATGATACTGTTTTGGCAGTCGATGCTTTTACAGGGATTCAAACGGATACTTTAAATGGCTTTAAAAAATTAGAAGAGTACCAAGAGGTGACCAAAGATTGGATTTTTGGATACCTTTCATATGATTTAAAAAATGATATTGAGCCTCTTAGTTCAAAAAATTTTGATGGTTTATATTTTCCAGATCTTTATTTCTTTCAACCTAAGAAGTTGTTTTTATTTAAAAAAAACAAAGTAGTTATTAAATATTTAAATTTTGTTTTTGATGATATTGAGTCAGATTTGGCTACTATAAGTTCATTTTCTGTAAGAACTGAATCTAATTTCTCCAACAATATAAAGATTGAATCTAGATTAACTAAAGAATCATACATTAAAAAGGTAACAACAATTTTATCTCATATTCAAAGAGGAGATATTTATGAGGCTAATTTTTGTCAAGAATTTTATTCAACCGCGCAGATTAACCCATTGAAAACTTATTTTAGCCTTAACTCAATAGCACAATCACCATTTGCAACTTTTCTTAAAAATGGGAGTCATTTTTTAATGTCTTCTTCACCTGAACGTTACATTAAAAAAGAAGAAAGTGTCATTACTTCTCAGCCAATCAAAGGTACAACAAGACGGTCTGATGATACCAGTGAAGATGATGACCTGAAATTTGTATTGAAAAATGATCAAAAAGAACGAAGCGAAAATATTATGATTGTTGATCTTGTTCGAAATGATTTATCTAAAATAGCTAAAAAAGGGACTGTTAAAGTTACTGAACTATGCGAGCTACACAGTTTTAAACAGGTTCATCACATGATTTCAACAGTTGAGGCTGAAGTTTTACCAACGGTTTCTCCTGTGGGTGTTATATCTGCTACTTTTCCTATGGGTAGTATGACTGGAGCCCCTAAAATATCTGCGATGATGATTATAGAAGCACTGGAAGAGACTAAAAGAGGTCTCTATTCTGGAGCTGTAGGGTATTTTACTCCTAGTGGTGATTTCGATTTTAATGTTGTAATTAGAAGTATTTTATACAATGCATCTAATTCGTATGTTTCATTTTCTGTAGGCAGTGCCATTACCTCTAAAAGTACTCCTCAATTAGAGTATGAAGAATGTCTAGTTAAAGCAAAAGCTATGCGTATTGTTTTGGAGAATTAATTTGTAATTTTGTTACATGCTTAAAACCTTCCAAAGCTTTATTCATTCAAATTTCTCTTTTTTAGAAAAGTCTAAACTGTTAGTTGCAGTTTCTGGGGGTTTAGATAGCATGGTATTGGTGTATTTGTGCCAAAAATTAGATTTAAATTTTTCATTAGCTCATTGTAATTATAAATTAAGAGAAATAGAAAGTAATTATGATGAAGATTTTATTAAATCTTATGCTAAAACCAATAGTATTGAGTTGTTTACAACTTCTTTTGATACAAATAGCTACGCTAGTTTAACAAAACAATCAATTCAGATGGCTGCACGAAAACTTAGGTATAAATGGTTTGAGTTGCTTCAAGAACAGCATGGATTCGATTTTGTGCTAACAGCTCATCATGCAGACGATAATTTAGAAACATTTCTAATTAATTTATCTCGAGGGACTGGTCTTGAAGGACTTACTGGAATTCCAGCTGTAAATGGATCTATTATTCGTCCATTATTGGAGTTTACAAGAACTGAGATTTTAGATTTTGCAACTGCTAAAAATTTAAAATGGCGCGAAGATAGTTCAAACAAAAAATTGTTATATCTACGCAACAACATACGGCACTCAATAATTCCGCTTTTGAAAAACATTAATCCATCATTTATGGATAGTTTTAATAAAAGTCAAAAATATTTAATTGAATCACAGTCTGTATTAGAAGACTATATTTTAGAGATTGAAGATCGGGTTATAGCCTCAGTTGCTGAAGATCAAATTTCATACGATATAAACAAGATTCTTACCTTAAACAATCCAAAGGCTTACATGTATTTACTTTTGAAACCTTACGGCTTTACAGATTGGAATGAAATCATATCTCTTTTACAGGCCCAGACAGGCAAACAAATTTATTCTCCTTCACATCGCCTTATTAAAAATAGAAATAATTTGATTTTATGTAAAACAAATGCTCAATTAGAGCTGAATATTTCTATTCAAAATTCAGATTCATTGATTAAAATACCTAGTTACGGCATAAATTTACATATGGATATAACTAACTTTGTACCGGTTAAATCACCAGAATCAGTAATTTTAGATATGAAAACATTAAATTTCCCTTTAACAGTGCGAAATTGGAATGAAGGTGATTACTTTTATCCAAGTGGTATGAGAGGTAAGAAAAAGTTGAGCAAATTTTTTAAAGACAACAAATTATCAATTGTTGATAAAGAAAATACTCTTATTTTGTGTAGTAATGATCAAGTAGTGTGGGTTTTGGGGATGCGTGCAGATAATAGGTTTATATCAACTAAAAAGACAATTAATTTTTTGAATATTTCAATAAAAAATAATGCCAGTAATTAACAGTTCTTTTGATCCTTCATGGCTGTTTAAAAACGGTTTTATTTCTACTGTATACTCTGGTCTTATTAGGAGATTGAAAATAGTTCAATATAGAGAACGGATTACACTAAGAGACGGTGATTTTATAGATTTAGATTGGAGTTATGCAAAAAAGACATCGAAATCTATTATTGTGCTATTACATGGAATGGAAGGACATGGTCAACGTCCATATGTAACCGGTCCAGCTTTGCTATTTAATAATAATAATGTTGATGCTATTTGTGTAAATTTTAGAGGTTGTAGTGGAGAACTAAATCTTAAATACTCGTCCTTTCACTCAGGAATGACAGAAGATCTTGAGGATATTATCAAATATGTTGTTTCACTTAACAGGTACGATTCAATTTTTATAAAAGGTATAAGCCTTGGTGCAAATATTCTTTTAAAATACTTAGGTGAGGGTAATAATATACCTATTCAAGTAAAGGCAGGAATGGCTGTTTCTGCGCCCTGCGACTTATCTGGTTCTGCAAAAGCATTACACAAGTTAAAAAACCTTCCTTATCAAATTAATTTTTTATGGGGATTATTAAAGCTATTGAAACAGAAACAAAAACAATTTCCAAATATAATTTCAAGGTCTCAAATCAGATCTATTTTTACTCTTAATGATTTTGATGAAGTTTATACATCACGTGCCCATGGATTTAAAAATGCACAAGACTATTATACAAAAGCCAGTAGTCTTCAGTTTCTTAAATCCATAAAGATCCCCGTTCTTATTTTAAATGCCTTGAATGATTCTTTTTTATCTAAAGACTGTTTTCCGTATGAGGAAGCCAAAAAAAACTCATCTCTTTATTTAGAAACTCCGCAATTTGGGGGGCATGTTGGTTTTATTTCTCGAAAAGGTTTTTACTATAACGAAAAACGAGCTCTTGAGTTTTTTCTAGAATGTAAGTAGAGTATCATAGATTTTATCCATTGGAAACCCCATTACGTTGAAATAGGAACCTTCTATTTTAGTAACAGCAATTTGCCCTATCCAATCTTGAATTCCATAAGACCCAGCCTTGTCAAGGACTTTGAAATTCTTGATGTAGAAATTGATTTCTGAATCATTGAGTTGTTTAAATGTTACTTTAGTAGTAGAATTAATAATCTTTATTTTTTCTGTCGATTTGAAGCAAACTGAGGTAATTACTTCATGTGTTTGGCCACTTAGAGATTTAAGCATTTGAAAAGCTTCATTTACATCCATAGGTTTGCCCATGGCGGTATTTTTAAGCCAAACTATAGTATCACTTGTGATTAAAATATCGTTAGGAGTGAGTGTATCTTCAAACGGCATTGATTTAAGCTCTGCCAAATAATCAGGTATTTCAAAATGCTTTAAGTGTTCAGGATATTTTTCTTCGACAGGCTTAACACGTATCTCAACTTTCAATCCTAAGCCTTTAATTAACTCTTGCCTTCTTGGAGACGAAGAGGCCAAGATTAGACGATTATCTTTTAAAATATCTGCAAGCATATATATAGTTTAATCATATTGTGCATCAAATACTTTCATCCAATGGCCTTGGACTTTTAAGACTTGTTCTATAATATCACGTACAGATCCATGGCCTCCATTTTTGTGAGAAATGTATTTAGATACAGCTTTAACTTCTGGAACAGCGTCCTGAGGGCAGGTGGGGAGG
>JAQWYU010000017.1 GCA_029253805.1 Flavobacteriaceae bacterium
TTATCTCCAGAACGACTTCAACAAGATTTAGTACAACAACGTATTAAGCAAATGAATGTTAACTTAATAGTTGTTGATGAAGCACATTGTATTAGCCAATGGGGGCATGATTTTAGACCTGCATATCGAGATATAAAATTACTACGAAAAATTCATCCTTCTGTAAATGTTATTGGACTGACTGCGTCAGCAACTTCAAAAGTAGTTAATGATATAAGTGACCAGTTAGACTGTTTATCCCCAAAGATTTTTAAGACTTCTTTTAAGCGATCAAACCTAGCTTTTTTAACTCTAGAATGTAATGACAAACTTAAAATGACAGTTCAAATACTAAAGAAATATTCAGGAACCTCAATTATATATGTTAGAAATAGAAAATCAACTTTTGAGATTTCAAGTTATTTGAATAAAATCGGGATCTCAAGCGTTTATTATCACGGCGGATTGAGTACTGTTGAAAAAGCAAATCAATTTAACCTATGGATGTCTTACTCAAACCGAGTAATGGTAGCTACAAATGCTTTTGGTATGGGGATAGATAAGTCTAATGTTCAAACTGTAATTCACCACAATCTTCCAGAAAGTTTAGAAAGTTATTTTCAAGAGGCGGGCAGAGCAGGAAGAAATGGAGATAATGCATATGCTATAATACTTACCAACAATACTGATGAAGTTAAAACTAAAAAAGAACTAGTAGGTTCTATACCTAGTATCGACTTTTTAAAAAAAGTATACAAAAGAATATGCAATTATTTCCAGATTTCATATGGCGAGGGAGTTGAATCGATTCATAACTTTAACTTTAAATCATTTTGTAGCATCTATAATTTCTCTGCTGTATTAACCTATAGTGCACTTAAAATTCTAGATCGATCAAGTATAATCTCATTAGAAAAAAAGTTTAAAAATTCCATTTCCATTAAAGTAATTGTAAATAGTAATGCCTTATTTAATTATCTAGATAAATATCCCGAACAAGCACTTATAATTAAAGTTGTTTTAAGAAGTAACGAAGGTGTATTTGATAATTCAACCGAAATATCTCTTCAAAAAATTATAAATAAAACTAAGCTGTCTGAAAAAAAAGTTATCCATTTATTAACCAAGTTAAATGATGCAAACATTATACAGTTTGAGCATTCTAAAACTGACGCCAAAGTCACGTTTATTGAACCTAGAGAAGATGATAAAACCATTAACAGGATCTCAAAAATAATAAAACAACAAGAAGTCTTAAAAAGAAAACAAATCGAATCTGTGTTAGACTATATAAAAAATGACGGCATTTGTAAGAGTCAAAAATTACTTTCCTATTTTGAAGAAATAAATTCTTCATTATGTGGAATATGCTCAAGTTGTCTTTTGGGCAAACTAACTAAAAAAAATAAGGATTTTGTTTAAAAAAATGAAGTATTGACTACTTTTGGAAAGCATAAGTTAACAGAAATATTGATTGTATTTAATAATAACAATATTAATTTGTATGATTAAAAAGACACCTACAAACTTAAAAACTTTATGAAACAACAAGATATGCGCATTGTATTTATGGGGACTCCTAAGTTTTCAGTCACTATTTTAGAAGGTATTTTAAGAGCAAACTACAAAGTTGTAGGAGTTATTACAGCACCAGACCGCCCAGCAGGAAGGGGGCAAAAAATTCATGAATCTGCAGTTAAATTGTTTTCAAAATCTAAGAACCTAAACATTTTACAACCAACAAACTTAAAAGACGAAACTTTTTTAAGTAATTTGAAGGATTTAAATGCCAACTTGCAAGTTGTAGTAGCATTTAGAATGCTTCCTAAAGAAGTATGGAAAATGCCATCACTTGGGACATTTAATCTGCATGCCTCTTTACTTCCTAACTACAGAGGAGCAGCTCCAATAAACTGGGCAATTATTAATGGTGAAAAATCATCTGGAGTAACTACTTTTTTCATAGACGAAAATATTGATACAGGTGCAATTATTTTACAATCAAAGCTAAGAATTGATCCTTCAGAAAACGCTGGTAGCTTACATGACAAATTAATGAAATTAGGGGAAAAACTCGTCATTAAGACTATCAAGCAAATTGAACTTTGTTCTGTAGAAACACACAAACAGTCAACTAAGGGATTAAAAACAGCCCACAAACTTAATAAAGAAAATTGTAAAATTAACTGGAATTCTTGCTCGGAATCTATCTACAACAAAGTTAGAGGCCTTAGTCCCTATCCAGCTGCATGGGGACTACTTTCTAACGGAAACGAGCTATTAAATATCAAGATTTACGAAGTTAAAAAGTATTTTGAAAAACATAATTTTCAAATAGGGCAACTATTGACTACTAAAAAAACTATTAAAATTGCTGTGATTGATGGATATGTCGAATTAATAAAATTTAGATTTCCAGGAAAACGTCAAATGGATACTCCTTCTTTTTTGAACGGATTCACATTTCATGAAAATGCAAAAATGCTATAATCTATAAAAAATGACAAAAAACGAACTCATTGATCATATGGCTATAAATGCTGGTATTTCTAGAAAATCTGCTAATAAAGCATTGGAAGCTTTGACTGACAG
>JAQWYU010000018.1 GCA_029253805.1 Flavobacteriaceae bacterium
GTATCCGCAACATATTATGGTAGAGTTTATTCAAGATAAGACAGATTTGTTAAATAACTTCCAAGTTGGTCAGTCAATTAAAGTTGGCATTAATTCACGAGGAAGAGAGTGGATTAATCCACAGGGAGAAGCTAAGTATTTTAATGCTATTCAAGGTTGGCGTATCGAAAATATTCAACAAGCTCAGGCGGATGTAAGTGGAGCGGTTCCACCAGCTGATGCTTTCGAACCAGCAACAGATTTGACTGAAGATGAACCTAATGATTTGCCTTTTTAAAATTAGCAAACAGTAGGAAATAAACTCTAAATATGACTGTGCAATTGCTCAATGATACCATGGGATTCCCCTCCTTGGATAAAGCAAATAAGGATGGTTTGCTAGCTTTTGGAGGAGATCTAACCAATGAACGCGTGTTGTTAGCTTACGAAAACGGGATTTTTCCATGGTATGAAGCTGGACAGCCTATTATGTGGTGGTCACCCGATCCTAGATTTGTACTGTACCCACACAAGCTTAAGATTTCAAAAAGTAGTAAAAGACTATTAAAGTCGAATAAGTTTAAAGTATCGGTAAATCGCAATTTCAAAGATGTTATTCTAGCCTGTGCGAGGGTTAAAAGAACATCCCAGACAGGTACATGGATTACTGATAAGGTGATAGATGTGTATTGTGAGTTAAATCAATTGGGACTAGCTAAATCGATTGAGGTTTTGGTTGATGATGATCTTGTAGGAGGATTCTATGGAGTTCAGCTAAATGATATTATTTTTAGTGGAGAAAGTATGTTTAGTTATGTAAGTAATGCTAGTAAAATTGGTTTGATAAGGTTTGTTCAGATGTCTAAATTCAAACTAATTGATTGTCAAGTCTATTCACCACACCTAGAGAGATTAGGGGCAGAAAAAATAAGTAGATCAGATTTTATGCAATATTTAAAACCAATCAAAAAAGTATAATTAATAATTCAAATTAATCTAGTCGACTATGTTATCCAAAAAAGATTTTGAGCTACACTCGGGAAAAGAGTCATTAAAAGAAGTAATAAAGGCTAAATTAAAGAAAAATCAATACGATTCATTAATGGGTGACGTTGATTATGAATCTGAACTGTTTAAGCTACAAGCTGAATTAGTAGATTTACAACAATGGGTAGCGAAACACAAAAAGCGTGTATGCATATTGTTTGAAGGACGTGATGCTGCTGGTAAAGGCGGTGCAATACGAAGATTTACTGAACATTTAAACCCGCGATCGATGCGGGTTGTTGCTCTTACAAAACCAACAGAAATTGAAAAGGGTCAGTGGTATTTCAGGCGCTATATTAAGGAACTACCTGACCCAGGCGAATTGGTTTTTTTTGATAGAAGCTGGTATAATCGTGCTGTAGTTGAGCCGGTAATGGATTTTTGTTCAGATGATCAATATAATAAGTTTATGGTTCAGGTTCCCGAATTTGAACATATGCTTTATGAAGATGGTGTTATTATTATAAAATTTTGGTTTTCCATCTCTAAAGATGAACAAAAAAAACGCTTTAATTCCAGATTGAAAAACCCACTCAAGCAATGGAAATTTAGTCCTGTTGACAAAGAAGGTCAAATCAGATGGGACAAATATACCTCTTACAAAGAACAAATGTTTAGTCAAACTCATACTTCATTTAGTCCATGGATCATAATTAAAACTAATAGTAAAAAGCAAGCTCGCTTAGAAAGTATAAGACATGTTTTGTCCCGTTTTGAATACGATAGAAAAGGTAGCTCTTGTACAACTGTGCTGCCGGATCCTAACGTAGTTCAAAGGTATCACAGGTTGATTTCTCAAATAGATTAATTATGGAAACACTAACACCAAAAAATTTAAAAAAACTGAACAGTAAACGAGCTTTGCGTTTGTTTTTAACTCACAATGATATGACTATTCAAAAAGCATTAAGAATTTTGAGTCAGGAATCACAATTAGCTCGATTACAAGAAGAATTAATAAAGCTTCAACAGTGGGTTGAGGCTAAAGGAGAGAAGTTAGTTATAATATTTGAAGGACGCGATGCTGCTGGAAAGGGTGGTGCAATTCGTCGAATGACACAACATTTAAATCCTAGAGAGTTTAATGTTGTGGCGCTACCAAAGCCAACCAATGAAGAAAAAAGTCAGTGGTACTTTCAGCGATATGTTAAGAATTTGCCTAAAGATGGACAAATCACATTTTTTGACCGAAGTTGGTATAATCGAGCAGTTGTAGAGCCAGTTAATGAATTCTGTAGTAATGACGAATATAAAATTTTCATGAATCAGGTCAATAATTTTGAGAAAATGATCATTGGTTCTGGAATCCGAGTAGTTAAATTTTATTTTTCTATTTCAAAAGATGAGCAATCTTCACGTTTTGAAGAAATAAAATCAAGCCCTGTTAAGAAATGGAAATTCAGTCCTGTTGATAAAGTTGCCCTAGATCGATGGGATGACTATACACACTATAAGTCTAAAATGTTCGAACAAACAAATACAAAGATAGCTCCTTGGATAATCATTAGAGCTAATAAGAAAAGTAGAGCAAGGATAGAAGTTATCGAAAAGCTGCTAGAAATTATCCCTTACACGAATTAATTTATTTTTTAGAGCTGCTTTTTAGAAGTAGTTCCAAGATATTTAGCTTAAAGTTGAAATAAAATCTTCGATCGATGTAGCATTTTCAATACTAAATGAGCCTATTTTTGTACGTCTTAGTCCTGTTAAGTGTGCCCCCGATTTAAGAGCTTTTCCAAAGTCATGAGCCAAAGACCTGATATATGTTCCTTTACTGCAAGTAACACTAAAATTAACAGTTTTATTTTTAATGTTTAAAATTTCGAAGTTATGAATAGTCACTTTTCTAGAGTTAATTTCAACTTTTTCGCCTGCACGAGCAAATTCATAAAAGCGTTTACCTTGTTTTTTTAAAGCAGAAAAAACCGGCGGGAACTGATCGATTTCTCCTCTAAATTCATTGATAGTTTCGTGAATTACGTTGTTGGTTATGTGATCTGTTGTAAATCTTTGGTCTATCTCGGTTTCTAGGTCATAAGAAGGAGTTGTACTTCCTAATTTAAGTGTACCAGTGTATGCTTTTATTTGTTCTTGAAAAGTATTTATTTGCTTTGTCATTTTACCTGTACAGATTATTAATAGGCCCGTAGCTAGTGGGTCTAAAGTTCCTGCGTGCCCTACCTTTATTTTCTTTAGGTTAAACGTCTTACGCAACTGCCATCGTAATTTATTAACTACTTGGAAAGATGTCCATTCTAAGGGTTTATCGATTAGTAACACCTGTCCATCTAAATAGTCCTGAGCATTTTTTTTCTCCATTTAAAGAGTTATGAAAAGGGTTAATAGGCCAAGTGCAAAACAATAGTAAGCGAAATATTTCAATTGGCTATTTTTAACTAACTTAATCATTAGCTTGCAGGCAAATAAACCTGCTATGAATGCAGCTAAAAACCCAGCAGAAAGACTTACGAAATTTGCAGAGTTATAACTTAATTCTCCACTAATAATATCCTTTATTATTTTTCCAAAAATTAATGGGATCACCATTAAAAATGAAAAACGTGCAGCTTTTGATTTGTCATTTCCTAGAACAACAGCTGTTGAAATTGTAGCTCCCGAGCGCGAAATTCCTGGAAGCATGGCTACGGCTTGTGACACCCCTATAATGAAGGCGTGCCAAAACCCAACTTTATTATTTGTTTCCTTGGCACGATCAGCTAAAATTAATAATAAGGCAGTTACCAAAAGCATCCCTCCAACGAACGCTATATTGTCTCCAAAAAGAGAT
>JAQWYU010000019.1 GCA_029253805.1 Flavobacteriaceae bacterium
GATCCTAAAAAAGTAGAACTAACTCTTTTTAACAAGATTGAGCGTCACTATTTAGCTAAACTTCCAGACAGTGAGGATGCAATAATAACCGATAATACGAAAGTTATAAACACCCTAAACTCTTTATGTATTGAAATGGATAATCGATATGAAATGCTCAAAAATGCATTTTGTAGAAATATTAAAGAATATAACGAAAGATTTAAAGCTCGTAAACTAAACCCTAATGATGGTCACAAATTTTTACCATACATTGTTTTAGTTGTTGATGAATTTGCTGATTTGATTATGACAGCTGGTAAAGAAGTAGAAACTCCAATAGCTCGTCTTGCACAACTAGCTAGAGCTATAGGAATTCACTTGATAATTGCTACCCAAAGACCTTCTGTTAATGTAATAACTGGAATTATAAAAGCTAACTTTCCAGCACGTATAGCTTTTAGAGTAACCTCAAAGATAGATTCTAGGACTATTTTGGATAGCTCGGGAGCTGATCAACTAATTGGCCGTGGTGACTTATTGTACACTCAAGGAAATGATATGGTTAGAATACAATGTGCATTTGTTGACACTCCTGAAGTTGAAAAACTAACTGACTACATTGGATCGCAAAAAGCATATCCTAGTGCTTACATACTTCCTGAATATATAAGCGAAGAATCTAGCTCAAGTATTGACAATAACATTAACGAAAGAGACCAATTATTTAGAGAAGCAGCTGAGGTTATCGTAATTGCTCAACAGGGCTCAGCTTCATTATTACAAAGAAAATTAAAATTAGGTTACAACCGTGCAGGACGTTTGATAGATCAATTAGAAGCTGCAGGAATTGTTGGTTCTTTTGAAGGCAGCAAAGCAAGACAAGTTTTAGTAACTGACTTGGGAGCTCTTAACCAATTATTAGACCAAGAAACCACAGAATAACATGAGAAATTATATTTTACTTTTATGGACCTTATTTTCATTTGTAGTTCAAGCCCAAAATAACGACTCTGAAGCACAGGAACTTCTTAATAAAGTTAGTACTAAAGTAAAAAGTTATAAAAACTTAATACTAGAATTTAAATATGTCCTTGAAAATACGGAAGAAAAAATTCGACAAGAAACTAGAGGAGATGTGGCAATTCAAGGAGATAAATATGTTCTAAATATCTTAGGTATAACAAGAATATATGATGGAGAGTCACTATTCACCATAAGTAGTGAAGATGAGGAAGTTACTATTTCGTCAAATAATACGTCAGATGAAAATACTATTACTCCCAGTGAATTACTAAATTTTTATGAAGATGGATATGCATATAAATTGGATATAATTCAAAATGTTCAGGAAAAAAAAATACAATATGTTAGACTAAATCCGATAACATCTAATTCGGAGATTAAGTATGTGTTACTTGGAATAAATATTAAGACAAATCACATTCATAACTTGATAGAAATTGGAAATAATGGTACCAAGACAACATTAACTATCAATTCATTCAAAACAAATCAACCTGTTTCTAAAACTTTTTTTCAATTTGATAAGAATAAATACAGTAGCTATTACATAAATCGATTAGATTAAGATAAATTGAAACTTTTAGACCGCTATATACTATCTACCTTCCTAAAGACATTTATAAGTGTTTTTACAATACTTATGATGATATTTTTATTGCAATCTGTATGGGTTTATATTTCTGCATTAGCAGTAAAAGAGATAGAAATTGAAATTATATTAAAGTTTTTATTATACGTATCTCCAAGAATTGTTGTTTTGGTTTTACCATTAACAATACTACTAGCTTCAATTATGGTTTTTGGTGGATTTTCCGAAAATTATGAATTTGCTGCAATGAAATCAACAGGAATTTCACTTCAAAGAGCTATGAAGAGTCTCAGTATATTTATTGTTTTACTAGCGGTACTTAGTTTCTTCTTCGCAAATAGTGTAATTCCTCTTGCTGAGTTTAACTTTTTCAGTCTCCGAAGAAACATTGCAAAGGTAAAACCAGCTATGGCTATTGCTGAAGGCCAATTTAATCAGTTAAATGATGTAAATATCAAAGTAGCTGAAAAGAGTGGCAATAATGGTCAATATCTTAAAGACGTAATTATACACCAAAAAAAAGGAAGGACTAAAGGAAATTTTACAGTAATTAAATCAAATACTGGAGAATTTGTAAGCGATGAATTCTCTGACGTATTGCAACTAGTTCTAATAGATGGAAATTATTACGATGATATTCAACCAAAAGATTACATAAAAAGAACTAAAAATAAACCTTCAGTAAAAAGTGAGTTTGACAAGTATATAATCAATATTGACCTGTCAAAATTTAACGATATAGACTTTGAAAGTAAAGATAAAGTTACTAAACATACGATGTTAAACGTTTTAGATTTAAGTACGGCACTTGACTCACTAAATAAGTCTAAAAACCTAATGTTAGCTAATTTTTCAAAGACTATGTTACAAAGAAGTAACAAATCTAGTTTGAACAAAAATTATAAAATCCGTAAAAACGATACAACAATTAAAAATCTAAATCTTTTACGATTATTTGACGAACGTAAAGCAATTCAACTGATAGATCTTTCATTAAACTCTGTGAATATTGCTAAAAAAGATCTACAGATTAGATCTAAATCGATATTAATTTCACAAGTTAACATTAATAAACACATCGTTGCGTTTCATGATAAGTTTGCTATAGGTTTATCTTGTATTATTTTATTTTTTGTTGGAGCTCCTTTAGGTGCTCTAATACGTAAAGGAGGCATAGGCTTACCCTTAGTTATTGCTATATTAATTTTCCTTACTTATCATTTTATCAGCATATTTGCAAAAAATAGCTCTGAAGATGGAAGTATGAATCCTGTTTTAGCTTCATGGCTATCTTCATTAATTTTACTACCATTTAGTATTTATCTCACAAATAGAGCGACTAAGGATCGCGCATTATTAGACTTTGACAGTATTTTAATTTCTGTCAAAAATTTATTTTACAATAAACTCCAAATAAATAAGCGGAAAGATCATAATAACAATTGAAAAAAATAGTGAGATTTATTAAATAATTTCAACAACGCTCAAACTGAGGTAATAATTTAAAGATTTTTCAATATCGATTAACTCAAAAAACATATAAACTAAGTTTAAGATAGTATATAATTTGTATTCTTTTTAGACTTCTTTATTTTACTTTTAATAGGGCAATTTTGTTTCCAAAATGTATGAACAATTAACGAAAATATCTTAAGTATTGAATTAGTTATAATATCTTTACCAAAAAAAATGCCTTCAAAAAAACAGAATTTACCAGACTCCACAAAATTAAATAGTATTGAGGATGCTATTAATGATATTCGGCTTGGAAAAGTTGTAGTTGTTGTTGACGATGAAAATAGAGAAAACGAAGGTGATTTTATTGCCGCTGCTGAAAAAGTTACTCCAGAAATGATCAACTTCATGGCCCTGCATGGACGTGGATTAATCTGTGCTCCATTAACAGAAACTCGTTGCGATGAGCTTGGCTTAAACATGATGGTTCAAAATAATACTGTTTTACACAACACACAATTTACTGTCTCAGTTGATTTAATAGGGCAAGGATGTACAACTGGTATTTCTACCTCAGATCGATCCAAAACAATCAAATCACTGATCGAAAATAAGACTAAACCAAGTGACCTGGGTAGACCAGGTCATATTTTTCCACTAAAAGCAAAAAATGGCGGTGTGCTTAGACGTACAGGTCATACTGAAGCTGCTGTGGATTTAGCTAGATTAGCGGGTTTAAAACCAGCAGGTATCTTAGTAGAAATTCTTAACGATGATGGATCCATGGCAAGATTGCCAGAGCTAAGAAAAGTGGCTAAAAGATTTGATCTTAAAATTATTTCTATTGAAGACCTTGTGGCCTATCGAATGGAACATGACTCTCTAATACAAAAAAAACAAGACTATAATGTTGAAACAAGGTTTGGCAGTTTTAGGTTAAGAGCATACCAACAAACAACTAATAATGCTGTTCACATAGCGCTCACCAAAGGAACATGGAAATCTAGTGAAATGGTCCCCACTAGAATAAACTCAACATTAGTCAATAATGACATATTAGGAACTCTTACCAATAATGCTGACCAAAAGCTAGATAAAATGTTTAAACAAATTAATGAAAATGGAAAAGGGGCAATACTTTTTATTAACCAAAGTATTCAACCTAGAAATCTACTTAAACGTTTAGATATTGTTAGGACCACCCAAAAAAAAGGGAAAGTTGTCAAAGCTCCAAATATTAAAATGGATGCAAAAGATTTTGGAATTGGAGCACAAATACTACATAATTTAAATATACATAAACTAGGACTTATTTCTAATAGTGTTCAAACAAAACGCGTAGGTATAATTGGATATGGGCTTGAAATTATTAAATACATACAGTACTAAGAAGTGATACTTCGAATAATTGAAGCCATAATTCTAGCTCTTTTCATTACTTCGGGTTCTGTCCAAGACAATTTAATTAAACACGATATATTGCGCCCAATAAAGTGATCAGATTTATCAAAAGATTTTTTCTTAAGGTAAGAAAGTCCTTTTTTTAGTTCTTTACTAAAAGGAAATAATGATTTTTGATTTTTTAAATGTTCCCATTTTCGAACATAATGCCAATTATTATCGTAATAATGAAAACATACATCAATGCCATTTGCTTTAAAAGCGCTATTTACCTTCCTAGCGGTTTCAAGATCGTTCAAAAAGAAATTAAGAAATGCATAACTCTCTACGCCTCCCTTAGGTACTGATCTAAATGTTAAGCCATCTAAATTTTCTAACTCTTTTCTTATAATTGTATAATGTTTCTTTTGAATTGAAATAAAATCATCTAAGCGACGAAATTGTGCTAGACCAACGGCTGCATTTAACTCAGAAATACGGAAGTTATATCCTAAATATGGATGTGTTTCTGCTCCCCTATCCGTTCCAAGGTGATTATGTCCGTGATCACTGAAAAGATCAGCATTAGTATATAAATCATTGTTGTTAGTGATCACGACACCACCTTCTCCACATGTTACTGTTTTTACAAAATCAAATGAAAAACAACCAAGATCCCCTAGTGTTCCCAGAGCTTTTCCATTGTAAGACCCTCCTATTGCTTGACAAGCATCTTCTATTAATATCAAATTGTGAGCACTACAAATTTTTATTAAAGGATCCAAATCAGCCATACTACCACACATGTGAACAGGCATGATAGCTTTAGTCTTAGGAGTTATTGCATTTTGAACAGACAAAATATCTAAGGTTAAAGTATCATCTATATCAACAATCACAGGAATTGCTCCTAACATTATTATAGCTTCAAAACTTGCAACAAAAGTAAAACAAGGCATTATTACTTCATCGCCAGCCCCTATTCCTGCTGAAGCTAGAGCAAGACTTACAGCTGATGTACCACTGGAAACTAGTTGAGCATACTGGACATTAAATTTAGATTCAATTTCTTTTTCAAGTTCCTTAGCTTTCCAATGACCTTGGCGCATGCTATCAAACCCGTATCGCATTAAAATTCCACTATTTAATACGTCCTGAACTTCCTTTTTCTCTGCTTTACCAAACAACTCAAATCCAGGCATAATCTTTATTTAATTTCTATAATAGAGTCATTGATATCTTTTCTAACTTTTTTCATGCTTGCGAATACATCGTCTTTTGAACGGTATCCAATTGGCATGATAAGAACAGAACGTAAACCTTTGTCAATAAGGTTGAAGTATTTATCGTAAGCAACAGGGTCAAAACCTTCCATCGGGCATGCATCAATCTCTTGAGTAGCACAAACTGTAAGCATATTCCCTAAAGCTAAATAAGCTTGTTTAGCTCCCCAGTTGAATTTTTCAAGTGAAGACTTTGAACCAAAACTAGAAATGAGACTATCACGAAAAGAGCTCAAAACATGATCTGGAGTATTTCGTATTGATTTAATATTTTCAAAATATCTGCGTATGTAAGCTTCGTCTATATTAGTGTCAACACAAAACACACATAAATGCGAGGCTTGACCAACTTGTTGTTGATTACTTGAAATGGGGACTAATCCTTCAAGTATATATTTATTACTAACAATAAGTAATTTTACAGGTTGAAGACCATAAGAACTAGCAGTAAGATTAAAACATTCTTTAATTATTTCTATAGTGTTATCAGGGATAACTCTAGTTGTATCAAATTTTTTGGCTGCATAGCGCCAATTAAGTGCATCAATAATATTCATTAATTTAAATTTTATATAAAAATAGAAAATAATAGAGAGCTTTCAATTTTTTAAATTTACTATTTAAACAAAAAAGCATCAACTCAAAATTAAATCTTGGCCTGATAGGTAAATAAATCATAATATCTACCCTTATTTGTTATTAAATCATCGTGGTTTCCTCGCTCTACTATCTGGCCACTTTCAATCACTAAAATTTGATCAGCCTTACGTATAGTGCTTAGGCGGTGTGCGATAATTATAGTAGTTCTGTTTTTTATTAATTTTTCTAGACTTTTTTGAATTAAAGCTTCACTTTCAGTATCTAGATTAGATGTGGCTTCATCAAGTATAATAATTTTGGGATTTGCTAAAATAGCTCTTGCAATGGCAATACGTTGTCTTTGACCTCCGGAAAGCTTAACACCTCTTTCACCAATTAATGTTTCTAAGCCATCATCAAAACGATCAGTAAATTCATTCACATAGGCTGCTTTTACAGCTGCATCTAATTGAATTTCAGTAGCCTCTGGTCTTGGAAATAATATATTTTCTCGTATGGTACCTTCAAATAAAAATTCATCTTGCAAAACCACTGCTAGGTGTTTTCTAAAGCTATGTAGTTTGACTTTTGATATATCTTCACCATCAATGGTGATAGTTCCAGACTGAGGATTTAAAAATGTAGCAGAAAGACCAGCTATAGTTGATTTTCCTGATCCCGAGCTACCAACTAACGCAATTACAGATCCACAAGTAGCTTTAAAGTTTATGTTATTAAGAACATTTTGGTTTTCTACATAGGCAAATGAAACATCATTAAATACAAGTTCACCTTTAAATTCTTTTAGTTCAATTATACGATTTGGGTCGTCATGTTCAGCTTCCATACTCATTAATTCTTCTGTACGGTCCAACCCTGCCAAAGCTTCAGTTAGTTGACTCCCGATATTACTCATTTGAACTATTGGAGCAACCATAAATGCTAATAAAAATGTAAATTGAAGAAAATCGCCAGGTGTTATTTCTCCTTTAATCATATAGTGACCTCCAATACCCATAATTCCTGTAGTTGCCAGGCCTATCAAAAAAGTTGAAGAACTAGTCATAATAGCTGTTGCAGTTAAACTCTTTTTAACATTTTGAAAAATAGCATCAACTCCCTTGGAAAAAATTTCGGTTTCTTGAGTCTCAGCATTGAATGCTTTAATCACACGAACTCCCGATAAAGTTTCTGTTAATCGTCCTTTTACATCAGCATTAATTTTCCCTCTTGCTCTAAAAATAGGACGAATATATTTAAATGCTCTTAAAGCTATCATTGCAAAAACAGAAAGTGGAATGAACGTAAATAGAGTCATCCATATATTCATTTTCAATAAAATTATTAAGGTTAAAATGGCAGTAAATGAGCCACCAACTAACTGAACTAGTCCAGTACCTATAAGATTTCTTACACCCTCAACATCACTCATTATCCTAGATACCAAGACACCCGATTTGGTATTGTCAAAAAAACTAATTGGTAATGATAAAACCTTTTTCTGTACTTGGGCTCTTAATTCACTAATTAAATATTGTGCTTGAATACTTAATACTTTAGTAAGTATAAAAGAAGACACCGCTTGAATAATAATAGAAATAATAACAATCAGAATTAAAGAAGATAATAAGCTGTAATCATTATTAGGTACCACTTCGTCTAACAGAATCTTACTTTGTATTGGTAGTACAAAACCAGACAAACTACGTATAATTATAAGAAAAAGGCCCAATAATACTAAGTTTCTCCTTGGCCAAATAATTGTTTTAAAAGCTTGTTTTAATGTTACTTTTGGTTTTGCCTTTATTTTTATATTGTGTTCATTCAAATGTTTCATTGGTAACTTAGTATTTGATTACGATTTTCAAAGAAAAAAGACAAAGATCTAGGC
>JAQWYU010000020.1 GCA_029253805.1 Flavobacteriaceae bacterium
ACCTACATGTCAGAACAGTATACAGATGCTTCTAACTCAATAAATAGTAATTTAAGTGGAGTTATAGGTTTGATTCCTTCCTATGATGTTCTAGACATTTCTTTAGCTTATAAGTATCAAAAATTCAAAATTGAATCTGGAATAAATAATGTACTTAATAACACTTATTTTACACGCCGCGCTACTGGTTACCCTGGTCCAGGCATTATCCCTTCTCCCCCAAAAAACATCTATTTAACCCTAGAACTAAAATTTTAATCAAATCTTATTACCACCCTTTTTTAATCAAAACAATAATTTACTTGATTTATAAGACAAAATAAAAAATTAAACCTAAATTTGTATGCAATTAGAAATTAATTGCAATGAACGCACATCTATCCAAAATTGTCGGTGAAGGCCTTACTTACGACGATGTCCTTTTAATACCAGCATACTCTGAAATTCTTCCTAGAGAGGTTAGCATTAAATCAAAATTTACAAAAAATATTAACTTAAATGTTCCTATCTGCTCAGCAGCAATGGACACTGTAACCGAAAGTAAAATGGCTATAGCCATGGCTCGTGAAGGCGGGATAGGTGTATTGCATAAAAATATGACTATTGAGCAACAGGCTGTTAAAGTCAGGAAAGTTAAACGTGCTGAAAGTGGTATGATTATAGATCCAGTTACCTTACCAATGGATGCTAGCGTCATGGATGCCAAAAATAGTATGAAAGAACATAGAATAGGTGGAATTCCTATTGTAGATAGTAATGGATTTCTAAAGGGTATTGTGACAAATCGAGATTTAAGATTTGAAAAAGAAGATAACCGACCAATTACTGAAATCATGACTTCCAAAGGATTAGTAACAACTGGTGAGGGAACTTCCCTGCAGCAGGCTGAAGTTATTTTACAGAAACAAAAAATTGAAAAGTTACCAGTAGTTGATGCTGATTTTAAATTAGTGGGTTTAATTACTTTTAGAGATATCACAAAATTAACTCAGAAACCAATTTCTAATAAAGACCAATTCGGCCGCTTACGTGTAGCAGCAGCCATTGGAGTAACTAATGACGCTTTGGAGCGAACTAAAGCCCTGGTAAGCTCTGGAGTTGATGCTATTATTATAGATACTGCTCACGGACATACAAAAGGAGTAGTAAACGTCTTAAAATTAATTAAAACTAATTTCCCTGATTTAGATGTTGTAGTTGGAAATATTGCGACAGCAGATGCTGCAAAATATTTAGTTGAAGCTGGAGCAGACGCTGTTAAAGTCGGAATTGGACCTGGATCAATCTGCACTACTCGTGTGGTAGCAGGAGTAGGATTTCCACAGTTTTCGGCTGTGTTAGAGGTTTCAGCTGCTCTTAAAGGCACAGGAGTTCCAGTAATTGCTGATGGTGGAATACGTTATACAGGTGATATCCCAAAAGCTTTAGCTGCTGGTGCCGATAGTGTAATGTTAGGATCTCTTCTTGCAGGTACAAAAGAATCTCCAGGAGAAACTATTATTTATGAGGGGCGTAAATTCAAATCATATAGGGGAATGGGATCTGTTGAGGCGATGAAAGAAGGTAGTAAAGATCGTTATTTTCAAGATGTTGAAGATGATATAAAAAAATTAGTTCCAGAAGGTATTGTTGGACGAGTTCCCTACAAAGGAGATCTCTTTGAAAGTATTCATCAATTTATAGGAGGCCTACGTGCAGGTATGGGTTACTGTGGTGCTAAAGATATTAAAACTCTTAAAGAGACTGGTCAATTTGTTAAAATAACAACGTCAGGAATTAGCGAAAGCCATCCTCACAATGTGATGATAACAAAAGAATCTCCTAATTACTCAAGATAGTTTTAGGATTTATTTTATCAAGTTTAACTAGACACTTGCATTCTACTTCAGATTTAGTATTTTTGTTTTTCCCAAAAAAATCTTACATGAAGAAATCATTCTTTTTTTATGCCTTATTATTTCTCTCATTAAATATTTCATTTTCACAGGTTTCCGATTCTGATGTATTATTTACAATTTCTGATGAACCAGTTTTAGCAACAGAGTTCATTAGAGTTTACAACAAAAACTTAGACTTAGTTCAAGATGATTCTCAAAAAGGAGTAGAATCTTACCTTAACCTTTTTATAAATTATAAATTAAAGTTAGCTGAAGCAAAATCTCTGGGTTATGATAAGGATCCAGTTTATTTAAAGGAGTTAAAAACTTACCAAAACCAACTTACTCAGAACTATCTAACAGATAAGAATGTTACAGATGAATTAGTTTTAGAAGCATATGAGCGTACTATTAGTGAAGTTAAAGCGCAACATGTGCTGGTAAGAGTTGAAAATTTTGAAACAGATACCTTGCAAGCTTTTAATACTGTTTTAGCTTTTAAAGATCGATTAAAAAATGAAAATTTTGATTCTTTAAAAAAAGAAATTCATAATGGAAAAAATATTTTTGTAGAAGATCTTGGTTTTTTCACAGCCTTTAAAATGGCGTATAATTTTGAAACAAAAGCTTTTAACACTAATGTTGGTAATGTCTCAGATCCAATTAGAACTAAATTCGGATATCACGTGGTTAAAGTTTTAGATAAGAGAAAATCGAAAGGAGAGGTTAGCGTGGCCCATATAATGATAGCTAACACTCAAAAGGATAACACACTAGTAGCTAAAGACCGAATATCAGAACTTCACCGTTTATTGGTTCAGGGTGAAGATTTTGGAAATTTAGCTAAACAGTTTTCTGACGATAAAAGTTCTTCGGTTCGTAACGGTGAGTTAAAACCATTTAAATCAGGTCAAATTAATTCGACTAAATTTGAAAATACAGCCTTTAGTTTAAAAAATATTGGGGATATTTCTGAACCCATTCAGACTCAATTTGGCTGGCATATTTTGAAATTAATTAAAAAAACACCTGTACCTGATTTTAATAAAATAAAACAAGACTTAGAGAAGAAAGTCGGTAAAGACTCACGGTCAAAACTAGT
>JAQWYU010000021.1 GCA_029253805.1 Flavobacteriaceae bacterium
ATCGTACACCACTGAATGGACGAAATTTTAATACATGGGTGAAGATCCCTATTTAGCATCTAAAATGGTAGTACCATATATCAAAGGCGTACAAATGAATGGTGTTGCAGCTTGCGTTAAACACTTTGCATTAAATAATCAAGAACTATGGAGGAATCATATTGATGTTCAGGTAAGTGATCGTGCCTTGCATGAGATCTATTTACCTGCCTTTAAGGCTGCTGTTAAGCTAGGGAAGTCTTGGTCAGTAATGGGTGCATATAATCAATTCAGGGGGCAGCATTGTAGTCACCATGAACTTCTTTTAAATACAATTCTCAAGACAGATTGGAATTTTGATGGGGTAGTGATTTCTGACTGGGGCGGGACACATGATACCAAAGAAGCTGCATTAAATGGACTAGATTTAGAAATGGGCTCTCCAATAGACACAAATAGATTACCTAGACAGGTGTTTGATGCTAACTTTCTAGGTTCTTCTTTCTCGGAATTACTAAAAAGCGGAGAGATTAATGAGCGTGTTTTAGATGATAAAGTTCGAAGAATTCTCCGTTTGATGATGCGCACAACTTTAGATTTATCTCGACCACTTGGAAAAATAAATAATATAGAACATAGTCATGTCGCTCGTCAAGTGGCTAGAGAAGGGATTGTTCTTTTGAAAAATAAAGCTAATTTTTTTCCTTTAGATACAAAAAAGAAATTAACGATTGCGCTTATTGGAGAAAATACGATAAAGTCAATGACTACTGGAGGTGGCTCATCTGAGTTAAAAGCTGATTATGAAGTTTCTCCTCTAGAGGGTATAAAAAAACGTTTTAAGAACTGCAACATAATTTTTTCAAGAGGTTACACCTCAGAAAATTTTGAGAATTCAGATCAAGTCATTAATTCGCTTATTAACGATGCTTTAGAAAAAGCATCTCAGGCAGATATAGTGCTTTTTGTTGGAGGACTCAATAAAAATAGAGGTCAAGATTGTGAGGCTGAAGATCGCAAGGAACTAAAACTTCCGTATAATCAAGACTACTTGATTAGTGAGCTGCATAAAGTGAACCATAATATTGGTGTTGTATTAGTAAGTGGAAATGCTGTTAGTATGCCTTGGATTTCAAATGTTAAGGCTGTTTTGCAAACATGGTACTTAGGTAGTGAAGCTGGAAATGCAATTGCAGATATAATAAGTGGTGATTCTAATCCGTCTGGAAAACTGCCATTTTCTTTTCCAGTCAAACTCAATGAAAACTCTGCTCATTTTTTTGGTGAATTATCTTACCCTGGTAACGGAGAAACACAATTTTATAAAGATGATATTCTAGTTGGATACAGATGGCATGATACTAAAAATATTAAACCATTATTTTCATTCGGACATGGACTATCTTACACCACATTTAAAATCTTAAATATTAAGTCTGATAAAAAAGTTTATTCTGTTGATGATAGCCTAAATATTTCTTACAAGTTAAAGAATACTGGAAGAAAAGATGGTGCTGAGGTTGTTCAAGTTTATATTGGTAAATCAGATTCTAAAGTAACGAGAGCTTTAAAAGAGCTAAAGGGATTTAAAAAAACATACTTATCGTCAGGAAAAGAAACAACAGAGATTATAAGATTAAAGTTGACAGATTTTTCTTTTTATGATGAATCAATTTCAGATTGGAGTTTGGAAAAGGGAGAATATGAAATTTATGTAGGAAATTCTTCAGAAAATATTTCTGAAATCATCAGAATTAACATTGAATAACAATCTCTAGACTTTATTAATCATTTAAAGCTTATTTTAATTCATCTGGTATTTGTCTAATGACATCCTTGTAGGTTCTTGGAAAGTGATCCCCCATTATTTTATTGTACCTAATAATGTAGTCATTAAATTGTTTTTTTGCCCTAGGATTTAAATCCATCTTATGAAGAGTGTGAATTCGGTAGTAGAAGGCAGTTTCATTTAATGTATCTATGTTGAATAAAATTTCTGTTAAAGATATAATAGGTGTGTAATCTTTACTGTTATATAATTGTTTAAGTTGGTTTGGAATAATTTTCAGAATTTCATATTCAAAATTTTTCTTTATTTTGTCAAAACATTCATCATTGATTGACAATAAGAATTTTCCTGGGCTTATTAGGTTAGTTAATTCGTTTAGAGAATTATAGTTAAATTGCTCGTCTGTTAAAGAATCCATTTTAGTCGAGAAGTCAAAATAATCACAATAAAATTCATCACCAAACTTAATATAAAAATATCCTTTAGAATAGATAAGTTCCAAACCATCGACAGCTGTTAAAATATTTCTTAGTTGACTTATAATGACATTTTTTAAATTTTTAGCTTTTTGCGGGGTACTGTCGGGCCATAAAGTAGAGTGTATTGTTTCAGATTTTAACCCATTGATTTCCTGTTTTCTACTGCTAAAAAGTAATAATAAAAAGAGTTGTCTAATTTTAGGGCTAAATAAGTAAGAAATATCTTTTTTATTTTTATTAATAACTTTGAAGCTTCCAAACAGAAAAGCCGAGTTGGCTCTTGCATCTACTATCTTTGTGTGCTTTTTAGCTTTCAGTATATTTTGAACTTGAGATTTAAAAGTTTCTTTTCTTACATTTTTTATTTTATTCAAAATTTTTAGGTAATATAAGATTCCCAACATTATTAGAAGTGTAAGGACAATAAAAACAATTTTTGAATCTTTTTTTTCATTACTAGAGTATATTTCTTCTCTAGAAATTGGCTGTCCATTTAATGAATAAATATTTATCTTATTTGATCCATCTTCATTAAATTCTTGAGTAGTACAAAAAAATTGATTTGTTGATTTGTTGATATATAAATTTGCATTTGTGCGGATTTTTTCGGAGATCAAAGGAATTGAGTCCCCAAGTATTTTATATGTACCATCTTTAATAGAGTAGTTGTATAATTGTAAAAAAGTGGATGGAATGTACTCCGGATAGCTAAGGGTGTAAAAAGATGTTGAGTCTTTACTTAGAATCATATTTCTAGTGGAGACTAATTTTTTATTTTCTTGATTAATCCCCCACAGTTTCTTAATTTCTTTTTTATTAAGGTTAACCCTGTAACAATCATAATAATATGTCTTCCCTACACTTTGTTCTCCTGTTTTATTCCCTTGCCCACCAAATATTAATAAGTTTTGATCGTCTAATTGAGTACTTCCTGAAAAAAATCTTGGAGAGATAATATCTCCTTTGAATTCTTCA
>JAQWYU010000022.1 GCA_029253805.1 Flavobacteriaceae bacterium
CCCTATGATGGAGAAATAATTGATGTTATTAACGCTCTAGAATATAGCGATATTAATTTTTCTGCCAATAAAAATCTAATTCACTCTATTGGCAAAGAAGTCGATGATGTGTTTATCAATGCATCTGTAAAAAGTGGAAGCTTAGAAGTAAATACACCCAAAAGCAGAGCGAATCTTTCAGTTGTATTTACAGCCCTTCACGGAACATCAATTACCGTAATCCCTGAAACTCTTAAGCGCGCAGGATACACAAATGTTAATTTGGTTGAGGCACAATCAAAGCCTGACGGAGATTTTCCAACAGTAAAATCCCCAAATCCAGAAGAACCAGAAGCATTAAAAATGGCTTTGGACCTTGCAAATGAAACACAGGCGGATATTGTCATTGGAACTGATCCTGACTGTGATCGATTAGGAATAGCAGTTCGAAATTTTGATAATAAAATGGTATTACTCAATGGCAATCAAACCATGATTATGATGACCAAATTCCTTTTGGATTTATGGAAACAAAGAGGAAATATCAACGGAAATCAATTTGTGGGCTCAACAATTGTTTCGACGCCTATGCTCTCAAAGCTCACAAAAGCTTACGGAGTAGAATGTAAAATAGGATTAACAGGATTCAAATGGATTGCCAAAATGATTAAAGACTTCCCTACACTAGATTTTATAGGAGGTGGCGAAGAAAGTTTTGGGTTTATGGTGGGCGATTTTGTACGTGACAAAGACGCTGTTACGGCTACACTATTAGCATGTGAAATTGCTGCTTATACGAAATCAAACGATAGTTCATTTTTTAAAGAACTAGTTGATACTTATGTAGAGCATGACTTTTACAATGAACGTTTAGTTTCTTTATCAAAAAAAGGTATGGAAGGGAGTCAAGAAATTACTAACATTATGGAAGCTGCTCGAAACAACCCTGTATCTTCAATTCAAGGATCTAAAGTTGTTACTGTACATGATTATAAATTATCATTGTGCAAGAATCTAAAATCAGGAACAACTGAAGATATTTTAATTCCAAAATCAGATGTATTAATTTATACTACAGAAGATGGCACTAGAGTAGCCTTACGTCCCAGCGGAACAGAACCCAAAATAAAGTTTTATCTTAGCGTAAATTGCCCACTTAACTGTGCAGATGATTTTTCAGCGACCGAAAAACTGTTGAATACTAAAATAAACGCCATAATTACAGAAATGAATTTTAGTTAATGAATTATTTAAAACAAATTTTTCGCTATGCGGTTCCCTACAAAACCTATGCTATACTAAATATTGTTAGCAATATTTTTTATGCGTTATTTGCTACGCTTTCCATGCTGTCGTTATTTCCGATGCTTAAAGTTCTTTTTGGTGATTCTAAGCCTTTATATATAAAACCTAAATGGGAAGGGCTGGGTGAAATCACAACTTATGGTGAAAGTTACTTGAACTATTTTGTGACACTTAAAAAGTCAGAAGGGAGCGATGATGTGCTAATTTTTATGGTCGGGTTCGTTATCGTTTCTTTTTTACTTAAAAATGTATTCAATTACCTAGCTATGTTTTTCATAACTTTTTTAAGAAATGGCGTTTTAAAAGATTTAAGAAATGACCTTTACAAAAAAATAACAAGCCTTCCGTTGGCGTTTTACTCTGAAAAAAGAAAAGGAGATACTATGTCAAGAATCTCAACCGACGTTTTAGAAATTCAGCATTCTTTTTTATCTATTTTAGAATTGATTATTAGAGAACCACTCACGATAGTGTTTACCATTACATCCATGTTTATAATTAGTATCAAATTATCCTTGTTTGTATTGATTTTCATTCCTGTGTCTGGATTTGTGATTTCTTTAATTGGAAAATCACTAAAACGCAACTCTAACAAAGTCCAAAAAGAACAAGGTCATTTTTTATCTATTGTAGATGAAACGCTTTCAGGACTTAAAGTAATTAAAGGGTTTAACGCAGAAAGAATTTTTAGCACCAAATTTGAGGATTCAACTAAAAGATATTATAACTACTCAAATAAGTTATTAAACAAACAAAACTTAGCAGGCCCAACAAGTGAATTTTTAGGTATTTCTGTTATTGCAGCATTGTTGTGGTATGGAGGACAAATGGTCTTGAACGAAAAAACACTGGACCCTAGCTTATTTCTAGTTTATATGGGCTTAGCCTATCAAATTCTTACTCCAGCAAAGGCCATTAGCAAAGCTAGTTACAGCATCAAACGTGGTAACGCTGCTGCAGAACGCGTCATGGATATACTCCATACAGATTCTACTTTAGAAGACGTTTCAGATGCGACTAACAAAACAAGTTTTGATGAAGCTATTAAATTAAAGAAAATTAACTTTAAATACGAAGATGAATACGTTCTAAAAAACTTTTCTATATCTGTACCAAAAGGAAAAACAGTCGCACTCGTTGGTCAATCTGGAAGTGGTAAATCAACTATCGCCAATTTAGTGACTCGATTTTATGACGTAAATGACGGACATATTGAAATTGACGGAACGAATATTAAAACTATTACTAAGCATTCATTAAGAAACTTAATAGGGCTAGTCACACAAGATTCTATTTTATTTAATGATTCTATCAAAAACAATATAATATTAGGCAAAGAAAATGCAAGCGACAATGAAGTTATTAAAGCCTTAGAAATTGCCAATGCATGGGAGTTTGTAAAAGACTTACCTAACGGAATTAATACTAATATTGGAGATTCTGGAAATAAATTGTCAGGTGGTCAAAAACAACGTTTAAGCATTGCTAGAGCGGTGCTAAAAAATCCACCTATCATGATTCTTGATGAGGCAACCTCAGCACTCGATACAGAAAGTGAACGCTTGGTTCAAGTGGCTCTAGAAAATATGATGAAAAATAGAACATCTATTGTCATAGCTCATAGGCTATCTACCATACAAAATGCAGATGAGATTATTGTAATGCAAAAAGGTGAAATCGTTGAACAAGGAAAACACCAAGAACTATTAGATAAAAAAGGAGTCTACAGCAACCTTGTTGTTATGCAATCGTTTCAATAAAATACTAAGGTTTAAACTAAAAGTACTTTAAGTAGTCTTATTTAAAAAATAAACTAATTGCAAAACGAAGCTGAGCTTTTATCGCAACTTAAATTTGATGACTCAAAAGAGTTTGCCTTCAAAGCGCTAATAAAGCGTTACAAAGAAAATCTCTATTGGCACATACGCAAAATTGTAATATCCCATGATGATGCAGATGATGTTCTGCAAAACACTTTTATAAAAGTGTTTAAAAATATAGATAAATTTAATGGAGATAGTAAGCTATACACCTGGATGTATCGAATAGCTACCAATGAGTCAATTACATTTTTAAACTCCAAAGCGAGACGAAATAAAGTTTCGAATGAAACCCTAAATGAAAATGCACTACAAAACTTAGTTACTGATGTTTATTTTGATGGCGATGAAATTCAACTAAAATTACAGAAAGCCATTGCGCAGTTACCAAGAATACAACAACTTGTGTTTAATATGCGGTATTTTGATAATATTAAATATAGAGATATGTCTGTGATTTTAGAAACGAGTGAAGGAGCGTTAAAAGCATCCTATCACATCGCTGTAAAAAAAATAAAAATATATTTAATTGATCATTAAACTAATTAACTATAGAAAAGTCAAAACAATATGAGCCTTAATAAAATTTATAAAAAAATTCCATTTAAAGTACCTAAGGATTATTTTGAAAGTTTTTATGCGGATTTTTTTATAGAACAAGAATTGAAAAATAAAGTTCAAAAAACAGGTTTTAAAACTCCTGAGGGTTACTTAAATAATTTTAACGTATCAATTCCAAAAAAATCAAAAGTCACTAACTTAAGAAAACTAAATAAAAAACATTCATTTTATTTATCTGGAATTGCTGCTGCATTGATTTTATTATTCATGTTTATCATACCGAAAAAAGACAATGAAGAAGTTAGCTTAGAAATCTTAGAAGACTATCTTTTAAGCGAAGTAGATCAAAGTGATTTGCTGTCAAATATTTTAACCATGGATGAACTTAACGACCTGTATATATTAAATGTTTCATCTTCAGAAATAGAAAATTACTTGTTACAAAACGCATCCGTAGAGACCTTACTAATTGATTAAAAAATAAAACGATGAAAAAACTTATATTATTAAGCTGCCTGTTTTTTACAACATTGAATTTAATGGCGCAACCCCCTGGAAGAAAAGAGATGAAAGACAAAATAAGGGCCTTAAAAGTTGAGTTTTTCACAGATAAATTAGATTTGTCTTCAATTGAGGCTGAGAAATTTTGGCCAATTTTTCATTCCTTTGATAAAAACTATAAGGAATTAAGATTTAAAAAACTCAAAGGGATTAAAAAGAATTTAAAGAAAGAAATTAATATGATTTCAGAAAGTGATGCTTTAACAAAAATCAATGAAATAGCTGCTGTAGAAGATGAAATAACAAAGCTAAAACTAAAGTTTCTATCCCAATTAGAAGGCGTCATATCTAACAAGAAAATTTTATTGCTTAAAATAGCCGAGGATGAGTTTAACCGTCGCATGATGGACAGATTAAAACATAGGTCTAAAGAACAAAAACGCCAATGATTATCAATCCCAGAAATCACTAGTTAAGAGTGATTTTAGATAGTTTACCCTTCCCTGCAGCATAAGCTATGCTATCATTTAAAAATCGTAATGTATAGTAACTTTCATCACTAAGGAGCTCCCAGCTTTCCCCTGCATTATTACTTACATTAATTCCTCTAAAACCAACAGCCACTAGCCCCTTTGCATTACTATTGGGTATGTACTGAACACAACTCCTGTACCCTGGAGATTGATCTTGAGCAACGACTTCCCATGAAATACCTCCGTCGCTTGTGCGAATTTTGTTTGAGTGCATGGCTTTTGGATTTGTATAGTCACCTCCTATTGCAAAACCATTTAATGAATCGTAGAAATCAATTGAAAATGCTCCTGTGGTTTCCTTTCCCTGAACAATGGGAATATCTACGGCAGACCAACTGACCCCTTTATCATGAGATACTAGTATCCGGCTTGAAAGGCCGCCAGTAACAACCCATGTATGATTATCCACAATGGCAATATTAGTATCACTGGCTGCAAAAGCGGCTTCACCTTCCCTAGATGAAGGCAACACTTCGCAGGAAACTTTGTCCCAACTATTCCCTCCGTTTCGTGTAATAAGAATACTCATACAGCCATCTACAGGGTCTCCAATTGCGATTCCCTCCATAGAATTCCAAAAATGAAGTGCATCATAGAATACATTTGGATGTGTTTCTGTATATACCAGTTCAGTATCCTTAAACAAATATGCTGGATCACCAATACTAAGAGTAAAATAATGATTATTGACTATTGCAGATGCTCGAAAGTTAATAGTATCTATATTAACACGATTGACATAAACTTTGTTAGTTTTTAAATCGACCGAATAAGAATCCCCAATGGCACTTACTGCTCTAACAAAGTTGTCTTCTATTTCTAAGGCTCTAATATTTAGAAGTGAATCTTTAATTACTTCATGTATTTTAAGAGACACAATTGGAGTATACTTTGGATCTGGGGAGACCATGCAGCTAAAAACAATAAGCGTAAATAGACTTATAAATAAAGTTGGTTTCATGTTTTGCTGTGTTTGAAAAATAGAACATTTTCAATATACATATAATCTGTAATAATTCGCATTATTAAACGTAACTTTGCAGCAATAATTAACACACTTATGCGCTTACACAGAAACTTATGTTTTGCCATCATTGATGGACTTTTACTAATATTTAATGAAGAAGAATATGCTGACAAAGTAATTCAAAAACTTCTTAAACGCGACAAGCGTTGGGGAAGTCGAGATCGTGGTTTTGTTGCCGAGACGACTTATGATGTCGTACGTTGGAAACGACTATATGCTGAAATTGCAAAAGTAAAAGAACCTTTTAGTAGAGATGATGCTTGGCGCCTATTTGCAGTATGGGCTACTTTAAAAGGCATTAAACTTCCAGATTGGAAATATTTTGAAGGTACACCAAGTCGAAAAATAAAAGGCCGTTTTGATGAACTCTCAAAAGACCGGAAATTTCGTGAATCAGTCCCCGATTGGATTGACGAACTAGGCGTTAGAGAATTAGGAGAGGCCAAGTGGACAAAGGAATTAGCCATGCAAAATAAACAAGCAGATGTAATTCTGAGAGTTAACACCCTTAAAACTACCAAGTCAGACTTGAAGCTTAAACTTGAATCAGTAGGCATTGAAACTTTAGAAATTAAAGGGTATCCTTATGCATTACAGCTAAAAGAACGATCAAATGTATTTATCACCGAGGCTTTTAAAGATGGTTGGTTTGAAGTTCAGGATGCCTCATCTCAACTAGTCGCTGACTTTTTGGATGTAAAGCCAGGAATGAAAGTGGTGGATTGTTGTGCTGGTGCCGGTGGAAAAACCTTACACCTTTCTGCTCTTATGGAAAATAAAGGCTCCGTTGTGGCTATGGATATTTATGAAAGTAAGTTGAAAAAACTAAAAATTAGAGCTAGAAGAGATGGTGCTCATAACATTGAAATGAAAATAATTGACTCTACTAAACCAATCAAAAAGTTATATGGAAAAGCAGATCGTTTGTTAATTGACGCGCCCTGTTCAGGTTTGGGAGTTTTAAGACGAAACCCTGACTCTAAATGGAAGTTACAACCTGAGTTTATAGATAGAATTCGTAAAACTCAGCAAGAAGTTCTGCAGCAATATTCTAAAATGGTTAAACCTAAAGGTAAAATGGTCTATGCGACTTGTTCTGTATTGCCATCAGAAAATGAAACTCAAATTAAAACATTTTTAAAATCGGAGTATGGTGCCGATTTTACATTTAAAAAAGATAAAAAAATTCTAGCCCATGAAACTGGATATGATGGTTTTTATATGGCACTCTTAGAAAAAAAATAAGTTCACACTAATTTCCGTGATAATTTGAAATTTTTTCTCAAATTAATGATGTTTAAAACTAGTGAATAACTACTGTAAATAGAAAGTTAAATCATCTATAATTATTCGTAAAAATCATAAATTTGTAGCTTAAGTAATATTCAAAATAAAACGGATGATTCATTTTTTTGGAAACCTTAATACTAAGGTTTTTGCGGTTCAAACAGTAAGCAACATTACTTATGAAACTATTGCCAAACTTGAATGGCTTTTTGGCGATCAACCAAAAATAGAACGCACAATACTCGATTCAAAATTTGTTGGACCACGCGCTGCAATGATTACACCATGGAGTACAAATGCCGTAGAAATCACCCAAAATATGGGGATTAATGGTATTATTAGAATTGAGGAATTCAATAGTTGTGAAATTGGATACTCTGATTTTGACCCAATGATTTATGAGTTTTTTGATAACTTAAACCAAACAACTTTTAATATCGATATTGAGCCTGAGCCAATAAATAATATAAATGATATTTCTGCTTATAATATCCAACAAGGGCTGTCATTGAATGATGACGAAATTAACTACCTAAAACAAGTAAGTGAAAAAATAGAAAGACCACTTACAGATTCTGAAGTTTTTGGGTTTTCTCAAGTCAATTCAGAACACTGTCGTCACAAAATATTTAATGGAACTTTTATTATTGATGGAGAAAAAAAGTCAACTTCGTTATTTAAACTCATAAAAGAAACCTCAAAACAACATCCTAATAATATTGTTTCTGCCTATAAAGATAATGTCGCATTTATAAAGGGTCCAGTAGTTCAGCAATTTGCTCCTAAGAGTGCGGATAAACCAGATTATTACACCACAGAAAATTTTGAATCTGTAATTTCTATAAAAGCTGAAACACATAACTTTCCTACTACAGTAGAACCCTTTAATGGCGCTGCCACTGGTTCTGGAGGTGAAATTAGAGACCGCCTTGCTGGAGGTAAAGGATCTTTGCCATTAGCAGGCACAGCGGTTTATATGTCCTCTTATTCACGATTAAATGAAAACCGTCCATGGGAATCAGGATTTAAAGAACGGAAATGGCTTTACCAAAGCCCAATGGATATTTTGATCAAAGCATCAAATGGCGCATCTGATTTTGGAAATAAGTTTGGACAGCCACTAATAAGCGGTTCCGTACTTACTTTTGAACACAAAGAAAATGCACAACGTTTAGGGTTTGATAAAGTTATAATGCAAGCTGGTGGTATTGGCTACGCAAAAGCAGATCAAGCTTTAAAAGACACACCAAAAAAAGAAGATAAAATTGTCATCCTTGGTGGGGATAATTACCGTATTGGAATGGGAGGAGCAGCTGTTTCTTCTGCCGACACAGGAACTTTGTCTAGTGGAATTGAACTCAACGCCGTACAGCGTTCAAATCCTGAAATGCAAAAGCGAGCGGCTAATGCTATTCGAGGTATGATTGAAAGCGAAGAGAACTTCATTGTTTCTATTCATGATCATGGGGCTGGAGGCCATCTAAACTGTCTATCTGAGTTAGTTGAAGATACGGGTGGAAAAATTGACTTAGACCAACTCCCTGTGGGAGATCCCACCCTATCAAATAAAGAATTAATTGGAAATGAATCTCAAGAACGAATGGGGCTTGTTATTTCTGAAAAACATATTGATAGCTTACAAAAAATTGCAGACAGAGAACGTTCTCCGATGTACACAGTAGGGGAAGTTACAGATGATCATCGATTTGTGTTTGAGTCTAAATCTAATGGAAGCAAGCCAATGGACTTTAACTTAGAAGACATGTTTGGAAGTTCTCCTAAAACCATTTTAAATGATATAACAATTGTTAGGAATTATAAATCTGCTTCCTACTCTGCAGATTTATTCCAAACTTATTTAAAATCTGTATTAAAACTTGAATCTGTTGCATGCAAAGACTGGTTAACTAACAAAGTAGACCGCTGTGTCGGCGGAAAAGTAGCTAAACAACAGTGTGTAGGACCCTTGCAATTACCCTTAAATAATGTTGGTGTCATGGCGTTAGATTACAATAGTCAAGAAGGAATTGCTACCTCAATTGGACATGCACCAATTGCGGCTTTGATAGACCCTAAAGCCGGTAGTCGAGTTGCTATTACCGAAGCACTTACTAACATTATTTGGGCTCCTTTAAAAGACGGGTTGGATAGTGTTTCACTGTCTGCCAATTGGATGTGGCCTTGTAAAAACGAAGGCGAAGACGCACGCTTATATAACGCAGTTGAGTCTATTTCTGAATTTGCTATTGAACTGGGAATTAATGTGCCTACAGGTAAGGATTCGCTCTCAATGAAGCAAAAATACCCTGAAGGAGATGTAATTTCACCAGGAACCGTTATTATTTCAGCCGCAGGAAATTGTAATGCTATTTCCAAAGTAGTTGAACCTTTATTCAAAGCCAATGCAGGTTCTATATATTACATTAACATATCTCAAGATGCTTTTAAATTAGGAGGGAGTGCATTTGGCCAAGTGTTAAATAAAATTGGAAATGAAACCCCAAATGTCAAAAGTGCTTCTTATTTGAAGAACGTTTTTAACACATTACAAGATTTAATTAAAAAAGATAAAATTGTTGCAGGACACGACGTCGCTTCGGGTGGCTTAATCACAACCCTACTGGAGCTATGTTTCTCAGAAAACAATTTGGGTGCTGATTTAAATTTCAACGTGATTAATGAGTTGGATAGTATTAAATTATTGTTTGCTGAAAATTCTGGTATTGTGTTTCAATCAACAGATGATTCCATTGAACTAGATCTCTTTGAAGCCTCAATTGAATATCATAAAATTGGAAACGTTACGACCCAACCTAATCTAAATATTATCAACGGAATAAATGAGTTTTCGTTAGACATCGCTGAACTTAGAGATGTATGGTATGAAACTTCCTTCTTATTAGATCAAAAACAAACTGCTAACGGATTGGCTCAAAGCAGATATGACAACTATAAAAACCAACCTCTGAGTTTTAAATTTCCCAAACTCTTTACAGGTAAACTATCCATCAAAAAATCAACAAATAGACCAAAAGCAGCAATCATTAGAGAAAAAGGAAGTAACTCCGAACGTGAGATGGCTAATGCCATGTATTTAGCAGGATTTGATGTGAAAGATGTCCACATGACAGATTTAATCTCTGGTCGTGAAACGCTTGAGGATATTAAATTTATTGGGGCTGTTGGTGGATTTAGTAATAGTGATGTCCTTGGTTCTGCTAAGGGATGGGCAGGCGCTTTTAAGTATAATGAGAAAGCTAAATTAGCACTCAAGAATTTCTTTTCTAGAGAAGATACTTTGTCCATTGGTATATGTAATGGGTGTCAACTTTGGATGGAACTAGACCTTATAACCCCTGAGCATAGCAAGCATGGTAAAATGGTTCATAATGATTCTCAAAAACATGAAAGTGCATTTACTTCAGTAACTATTCAAAAAAACAACTCTGTGATGTTATCATCGCTAGAGGGCAGTACATTAGGAGTTTGGATATCACATGGGGAAGGAAAGTTTGATCTTCCTTATGAAGAATCTAAATACCATATTGTTGGAAAATATGCACATGACTCATACCCCCACAATCCTAATGGTTCTGATTTTAGCACTGCAATGATGTGTGATCTTTCTGGACGTCATTTGGTAACAATGCCTCATATAGAACGTTCAATATTCCAATGGAATTGGGCCTATTATCCTGAAAATAGATCAGACGAAGTGTCACCATGGTTAGAAGCATTTGTAAATGCTAAATTATGGGTTGAGATGAATAGTTGATTTTGTTTTTCAAGTTTTATTTAATAGTACTATTTGTAAAGATTGGAGTTTGATAGTAGCTTTAAAATTAGTAATTTGCATATAAACAAGCTTATTAAATCAAGATGAAACCAATCACCCGACTATTTGACTTTGCATACTATCAGCTAGAAACACATAATTTAGAGGACGCTCTGATTACAAAAAAGGATGGCAATTGGATTAAAACGTCTACAAAAGAATACTTGGACAAAGCCAATACTCTAAGTCGAGCGTTATTGAAATTAGGTGTTCAAAAGGGAGATAAAATAGCAGTAATATCAACAAATAATCGCACCGAATGGTGCATTGTTGACGTTGGTGTTCTACAGATAGGCGCACAAAATATTCCTATTTACCCTACAATTTCATCAAAAGATTATGAGTATGTTTTAAACCACAGTGAGGCTGTGTATTGTTTTGTTTCTGATGAAGAAGTTTATAATAAAATTCTCAAAGTAAAAGATAATACAAAACTTAAAGAGGTTTATAGTTTTGATGAAATTTCTGGATGTAAAAATTATACTGAATTATTTAAACTTGGTGCTGATACAAGTACACAAGACCAGGTAGAATTGCGAAAATCTGAAGTTCTTCCATCTGACTTAGCGACCATCATTTATACTTCTGGGACTACGGGAAAACCAAAGGGAGTGATGTTATCACATTATAACGTTGTTGAAAATATTCTCGCTGGACTACCTAGATTACCTTTATTGGAAAAAGCAAGAGTACTTAGTTTTTTACCCTTATGTCATATTTTTGAAAGGGTATTAATATACATATATCAACACGCTGGAGTAAGTATTTATTTTGCCGAATCGATAGAAAAGATTGGTGAGAACGCACAAGAGATTAAGCCTAACTTAATGAGCGTAGTACCTAGACTATTAGAGAAAGTCTTTAATAAAATTAATGCGAAGGGAAGTGAATTGAACGGACTTAAAAAAGCACTATTTTTTTGGGCTATTAAGCTAGGAGAACGCTACGAACCCTATAAAGCTAATGGCTTTTGGTATGAGTTACAACTTAAAGTAGCACAAAAATTGATCTTTAGTAAATGGAAAGCAGCTCTCGGTGGAGAGCTCAACACTATGGTTTCAGGAAGTGCTGCACTGCACCCAAGATTAGCTAGAATATTTTGTGCTTCGGGAATGATGATTATGGAGGGATATGGATTGACAGAAACATCTCCTATTGTTTCGGTTGCTATGTACTCAGGTGGAAATTTCAAACTTGGAACAGTTGGGAAACCAATTTCAAATGTTGAAGTAAAAATTGCAGAAGATGGTGAAATTTTAATCAAGGGACCCAATGTAATGCAAGGTTATTTTAAAGATCCTGAGAAAACTGCAGAAGTTATGAGTGGAGACTATTTTCACACTGGAGATAAAGGTAAAATAGATGCAGAAGGTTTTTTGAAAATTACAGGGAGGAAAAAAGAAATGTTTAAAACATCTGGAGGAAAATACATCATTCCAACACTAATGGAGAATGATCTAAAAGAATCAAATTTTATTGAACAGGTTATGGTTATAGGGGAAAATAAAAAAATGCCTGCCGCTCTAATTCAACTTAACTTTGAGTTTATTTACGAGTGGATCAAGCGTAAAAAAATCAATATAGACTTTACTCCTGATGCCATATGCTCATCCAATGTAATAAAAGAACGTATCCAATTAGAGATTAATAATTCTAATCAGCGGTTCGGAAAATGGGAACAAATTAAAAAGTTTGAACTAACTCCTGAAGTTTGGTCTATTGAAGGTGGTCACCTAACCCCTACTATGAAAATGAAGCGAAGTGTAATTTTTGACCTTTACAAACATTTATCCGAAAAAATCTACCAAGAGGACTAAATAAGCTAATATCATTTTATCTTTTACAATAAAGTTATGCATGCATAACTTTATTGTATTTTACTATGCACGCATAGTAAAAATTATTATATTTGATAAAGGAAATTATAAAGGAAATGAAAGATAAAACTATAGACTATGTTTTAAGAACTACTTGGTTAGCAGTTCAGAAGATGTACAATGAAGAAGCTTCAAATTACGGAATTACAATGGCTACAGGTTTTACTTTACTAAGTGTGGACCCTCAAAATGGAACTTCGTCTACATCACTAGGTCCAAAAATGGGAATGGAAGCCACTAGCTTGTCTAGGATATTAAAAACACTGGAAAGTATGAATTTAATAGAAAGGTTACCTAATCCAAATGATGGTCGAGGTGTAATTATTCATCTTACCAAGCAAGGCATAAAAAACAGAGATGAAGTAAAGAAAAATGTATTAAAATTTAACAGTATTATCAAAGATGAAGTTTCCCAAGAAAAACTAAAAAACTTCTTTGAAGTTTCTGATTCTATAATAAACCTCATTTCCAACAAAAAAATATTCTAAAAAACTATTAACTCAAACATGAAAACAAGAAGAATTAAAAAAGTTGCTATTATTGGGTCAGGGATTATGGGAAGTGGGATAGCTTGTCATTTTGCTAATATTGGAGTCAACGTGTTACTCTTAGATATTATCCCTAAAAAGCTCACTGAAAAAGAAAATAGCAAAGGATTAACTCTAAAAGATAGAGCTGTTAGAAATCGCCTTGTGGATGAAGCACTAAAAAATTCGTTAAAATCGAAACCCTCCCCTATTTATCATCAAAATTTTGCAAATCGAATAACGACGGGAAATCTTGAAGACGATATACAAAAAGTGACCGATGTTGACTGGATTATGGAAGTTGTAGTAGAACGATTGGATATCAAAAATCAAGTCTTCGAAAAACTGGAAAAATACAGAACTCCAGGAACCTTAATTACTTCTAATACGTCTGGCATACCCATAAAATTTATGAGTGAAGGGCGTAGTGAAGATTTCCAAAAACACTTTTGTGGAACTCACTTTTTTAATCCTGCACGCTACCTAAAATTATTTGAAATTATCCCAGGACCCAAAACAGCTTCTGATGTTCTTGACTTTTTAGGAAGTTATGGAGAAAAATTTCTAGGGAAAACATCTGTAATTGCAAAAGATACACCAGCATTTATTGGAAATAGAGTCGGAATCTTTAGCATTCAAAGTTTATTTCACTCCGTTAAAGATCTAGATCTTACAATTGAGGAAGTCGATAAGTTGTCAGGACCTGTCATTGGTCGACCAAAGTCAGCCACCTTTAGAACGGTAGATGTAGTTGGCTTGGATACATTGGTTCATGTGGCTAACGGAATAAAAGAAAATTGTTTGAAAGATGAGCGTCTTGAGCTGTTTGAATTACCAGACTTCATCACAACCATGATTGAAAACAAATGGTTGGGTAGCAAAACAAAACAAGGGTTTTATAAAAAATCAGTTTCTGTTGAAGGCAAAAAGGAAATTTTAAGTTTAGATTTAAACACCCTAGAATACCGCTCTTCAAAGCGAGCCAAATTTGCTACTTTGGAACTCACTAAATCTGTAGATAAAGTTATAGACCGCTTTGAAATATTAGTCAGCGGAAAAGATAAGGCTGGCGAGTTTTACCGAAAAAGTTTTTCATCACTGTTTGCTTATGTCTCAAATAGAATTCCTGAAATCACAGACGAATTGTATAAAATTGATAATGCCATGAAGGCAGGATTCGGCTGGGAACATGGCCCCTTTCAAATATGGGATGCTATTGGAGTGGAAAAAGGAATTGAATTAATGAAAACTGAAGGATTAGAACCCGCTGCATGGGTTGACAACATGTTAGCTTCTGGATGCACTTCTTTTTATTCGATAAATCAAGGTGCTACTTATGCCTATGATATTCCTAGTAAGACACAAATAAAAGTTCCTGGACAAGACAGTTTTATCATTTTAGATAATATTAGAAAAACAAACGAAGTATTTAAAAACTCTGGAGTTGTAATCGAAGATATCGGCGATGGGATTCTTAATTTAGAATTTCAATCGAAAATGAATACTATTGGGGGCGATGTTTTAGCTGGATTAAACAAAGCAATTAATTTAGCTGAAAAAGATTTTGCTGGTTTAGTTGTAGGTAACCAAGCAGCAAATTTTTCTGTAGGAGCTAATATCGGTATGATATTTATGATGGCTGCAGAACAAGAATATGACGAACTTAACATGGCGATTAAATACTTCCAAGATTCTATGATGCGCATGCGTTACTCTTCAATTCCGTCTATCTCTGCTCCGCACGGTATGACATTAGGTGGTGGATGTGAATTGTCTCTTCATGCAGATAAAGTGATTGCAGCAGCGGAAACTTATATGGGACTTGTAGAGTTTGGTGTAGGCGTAATCCCTGGAGGAGGGGGCTCAAAAGAAATGGCTTTGAGAGCTCAAGATCAATTCCAAAAAGGCGATGTACAATTAAACGTACTTCAAGAATATTTCTTAACTATTGGGAAGGCTAAAGTATCCACTTCTGCCTATGAAGCTTTTGACCTAAACCTTTTGCAAAAAGGAAAAGACGTTGTAGTTGTAAACAAAGACAGACAGATCGCAGTTGCAAAAAAACATGCAATACTATTGTCTGAAAGCGGCTACACAGAGCCTTTGAAAAGAACTGACATAAAGGTACTAGGCAAACAAGCTTTAGGGATGTTTTTGGTTGGTACAGATTCCATGCAAGAAAGTAATTATATATCAAAACATGATATGAAAATTGCTAATAAACTAGCTTATGTAATGGCTGGGGGTGATTTATCTGAACCCACTTTTGTGTCTGAACAATATTTATTGGATTTAGAACGTGAAGCTTTTTTAAGTTTATGTACTGAACGAAAAACCTTAGAACGCATACAACATATGTTAAAAACTGGAAAACCTTTAAGAAACTAAAAATATGAAACAAGCATATATAGTAAAAGCTTACAGAACCGCCGTTGGCAAAGCACCAAAAGGGGGCTTCCGGTTTAAAAGAACAGACGAATTAGCTGCAGAAACCATTAAATACATGATGAACGAACTGCCAAAATTAGACCCAAAACGAATAGACGATATTATTGTTGGCAACGCAATGCCTGAAGGATCGCAAGGCTTAAATATGGCACGTCTCATTTCATTAATGGGACTAAATATCGTTGACGTGCCTGGAGTAACTGTTAACCGTTTTTGTTCCTCAGGTATAGAAACTATTGGAATGGCAACTGCAAAAATCCAAGCAGGTATGGCTGAATGTATCATTGCTGGAGGCGCTGAAAGTATGAGTAGTGTTCCTATGACAGGCTATAAACCTGAACTAAATTATGACCTCATAAAATCAGGCCATAAAGATTATTATTGGGGAATGGGAAATACTGCTGAAGCAGTTGCAAAACAATTTAAAGTTTCAAGAGAAGATCAAGACGAATTTGCTTATAATTCGCATATGAAATCATTAAGAGCAAAAGCAGAAAATCGGTTTCAAGATCAAATTGTTCCTATAGAAGTTGTTCAAAATTACATAGATGTAAATGGCAAAAAAGCTACCAAATCATTTATTATTAATAAAGATGAAGGACCAAGAGCTGGAACTAACATAGAAGCACTAGCAAAGCTAAGACCCGTTTTTGCTGCTGGAGGAAGTGTAACTGCTGGTAACTCCTCGCAAATGAGTGATGGTGCAGCTTTTGTTATGGTTATGAGCGAAACTATGGTTAAGGAATTAAATTTGAAACCAATCGCACGCTTAGTGAATTATGCTGCTGCTGGAGTTGAACCAAGAATAATGGGAATTGGGCCTGTAAAAGCAATCCCAAAAGCTTTAAATCAAGCCGGTTTGAAGCAGGGAGATCTTTCGATAATCGAATTAAATGAAGCATTTGCGTCACAGTCTTTAGCGGTCATTCGTGAACTAGATCTCAACCCAGACATTATAAATCCTAACGGAGGTGCAATATCTCTAGGTCATCCCCTAGGATGTACTGGAGCGAAACTATCGGTTCAATTGTTTGATGAAATGCGAAGGCAAGAAATGCAAGGAAAATTTGGAGCCGTCACTATGTGCGTTGGTACTGGACAAGGTGCTTGTGGAATTTTTGAATTTTTAAACTAAAAGAACTAAATACAATATTATAAAATGGATAAATTAGAAAAAGATAT
>JAQWYU010000023.1 GCA_029253805.1 Flavobacteriaceae bacterium
AATAATTTAATTGATTCTGAAGGTTTCAAGATGTTTGGAGCGTTTATTGGAATGACACTTTTTAAAGGTTTTTTTGCAAGTTTAGCAGGCCCGACACCAAGTTTTGATATGCAAAGAATCCTCTCAACTAAAACTGTAAAAGAAGCAGCATATATGAGCGGCTTTACAAATTTAATCCTGTTTATTCCAAGATATCTTTTAATAGGTGGCGTAGTAGTAATTGCTTTAGTTACCCTAAGTCCTGAAATGATAAGTGATTCAGCATTTACTGGAGCTGATTTAGAAATTTTATTGCCTAAAGTAATAAATTTTCATGTGCCAATTGGAGTTAAAGGTTTGTTGTTAGCCGGATTACTTGCTGCGTTCATGTCTACCTTTTCAGCTTTTGTAAATGCTGGTCCGGCTTATATTGTAAATGATATTTATAAAAAATATTATAAGCCAAATGCGAGTAGTAAACACTACTTAAAAGTAAGTCACATTGCATCATTTGCTGTAGTCGCTTTAGGTGTTTTTATGGGGTTTTTTGCTGACTCAATTAATTCCTTAACCCTTTGGATTACGTCGGCTCTTTTTGGTGGTTATGTAGCTTCAAATTTTTTAAAATGGATTTGGTGGCGTTTCAATGGCTGGGGGTATTTCTGGGGCATGCTTTCTGGACTAATTATAGCATCTTTACAATTTTTATTGGATCAGAATAAGGGAAATTTTTCAGAGGATTCAATTCTCTTTGAACTTTCACACATACAAGCAATTTATTTGTTTCCAATTATTTTTGTAGTTTCACTTATAGGCTCTTTCATAGGTACTTTTTCGTCCGAACCTACAGATATGAATACCTTAAAATCCTTTTACAAAACAGTGAGACCTTGGGGTTGGTGGGGTCCTGTTTTTGATAAATTAAAAAAAGAAGATAATATGCTAAATAAAAATACTGATTTTTGGAGCGATATGTTAAATTGCGTTATTGGTATTATTTGGCAATCGAGTATGATTGTCATGCCAATTTATTTTGTGATAAGAGATTACCCAAAAGGATGTATCGCATTGCTGGTATTTGTTTTTACATCATTAATTCTTAAATTCACTTGGTTAGACAAAGTAAAACAAATTTTAGATTAAAAAAATGATTTCAACCAAAGACGTTGTTAGTTTTCCATGGCAGGATAGAGCCAATGACAGTGATGAAATAATGTGGCGTTACAGTAATAACCCAATCATAGGTCGTTACGATATTCCTTCTTCAAATAGTATTTTCAACAGTGCAGTTGTGCCATATAACAATGGTTATGCGGGGGTTTTTAGATGTGATAATAAAGCTGTACAAATGGATATTTTTGCTGGCTTCAGTAAAGATGGTATAAGTTGGGAGATTAATCATGATCCTATTAAAATGCAAATAGGAAATACTAAGATGATTGAATCTGATTACAAATACGACCCTAGAGTAGTTTTTATTGAAGATAGATATTGGATAACTTGGTGTAATGGCTACAATGGCCCCACTATAGGAATAGGATATACTTTTGATTTTAAAGATTTTTTTCAGTGCGAAAATGCTTTCTTACCGTTCAACAGAAATGGGGTGTTGTTTCCGCGTAAAATAAATGGAAAATACGCAATGTTGAGCCGTCCAAGTGATAATGGGCATACACCCTTTGGTGATATTTATATTAGCTATAGTCCTGATATGAAATATTGGGGAGAGCATAGGTGCGTGATGAAAGCCACTCAATTTGAAGACAGCGCTTGGCAATGTACAAAGATAGGAGCTGGTCCAATACCAATTCTTACTAATGAAGGATGGCTTATGATTTATCATGGAGTAATTAATACCTGTAATGGATTTAGATACGCTATGGGATCTGCAATTTTAGATACACATGAGCCTGATAAAGTAAGGTATAGAACCCAACCTTACTTATTAGGACCTGCTGAGCAGTACGAAATGGTTGGAGATGTTCCTAATGTTGTTTTTCCTTGTGCTGCTTTACATGATGTTGAGGACGATAAATTAGTTGTATATTATGGTGCTGCCGACACGG
>JAQWYU010000024.1 GCA_029253805.1 Flavobacteriaceae bacterium
CTCTATTGATTGGTTGGTATACAGAAAACATATTATCCAGGGCATTCGGTATAGACCGCGGGACTAGTGAATAATGCGATAACCCTTCAAAATTATCAAATTCATAAAATATACTAGGGTTTTCTATGGTCGAGATCTTATAATTAAGTTCGGTTGCTTGTTTTTGGTTTCGCTTAATATCTAATGAAGCAGTAGATAAATAGTAAAAGAGCTTTACTTGTTTTTTTTGTTCAATCCTCAATTTTCTAACCAAGTTTTCCTGCACAAATGGAGCGAAACTTGGGCTCAGTGCTACAAAACCATTAAAGACAGGTGACTTTTGAAAGAAAAAATAGTTGATATAGTTAGCTGTTTCTCCATGGCCGATCGCAATTCTAAAATCTGAGCATCGATATTTACTCTCAATAAATTCAATAAGTTCTGAGTCAATAAATTCATAAAATTTAGCTCCTGACCGGTAAGGGAAATGATCTTCGACTGATAATGTCGTATCCTCTGTTCGTGATTTAGCTTGATTAATTCCAACAACTATAGCGTCTGGCATGTCTCTCCAGTAAGAGATATATTCTACGTTCCCTGCAACAACCTCAAAAAGATAATCTCCGTCAAAAACGACGATTAATGGAAAGAATTGATCAGGATTTAACTCGTAATTACGTGGAAGTTGTATTTTTAACTCTCGGGTAGTCCCCATAGCTTCGGACTCAATTGATTCGTAAACTATTTGAGAAAAAGAACATTGGGAAAAAAACAGGAATAAAATGATGAAAAACCTCATGTAGTAAATAATATTTGAGTTTACAAGTTAAGAAAATAAGTGAAAACCAATTACACTTTTTTAAAAGTTTGTTTTAGATGTTTTTCTGTTATAAAGTGGTAAATATAGTAGTGAAATTCCACCAAAAAACATAATCATTAACGTCTGTGAAGTCCACATAATCCATCCGAAAGCAATACTAGGATCTTCAGGAATATTAAAAACAGAGAATGCTGCATAAATTGCCAAGGGATAGGACCCAATCCCTCCATTAGTGGCTGCAATACTAAAACTAGCTAAAATAAAACCAACTAAAATAGCTGCAAAAGGGATATCACTTGTTTCAGCAATAGAAAATGATGTAACGTAAAACATAAGAACATACATACTCCAAATAAATAGTGTATGAAAAATAAATAGCCACTTTTTTTTCATCTTGAAAATACTAAGAACACCTTCTAATAGGCCATTTACAAATGATTTAATTCTTAGAATAATTTTTGAGTTACCTTTTTGAATTGTTCGAGTTAATATCAGGATTATAATAACAGCTAAGACAGCTGTTATTATAATCTTGTAAATGGAAATACTGCCTGAGAGTTTTTCAAAAATAAAATCAAATTGTAAAAATAGTGTCACGATAATAATTCCTAACATAACTACCATGTCTGCAATACGCTCCGAAACTATAGTTCCAAAACTTTTTTCGAATGGAATACCCTCGTAATTTGTAAGAACTGAGGCTCTTGCAACTTCTCCTGCTCTAGGGATTGTGTAGTTAATCAAATAAGCTGCAAAAACTGCCATTACACTATTTCCTAATTTTATTTTATAACCCATGGGTTCAAGTTGAAATCGCCAGCGGTAAGCTCGAGATAAGTGGCTTAAAAGCCCCATAAATGCACCTAATAAAACAAAGGCGTAGTCAGCTTGCCTAAACGAACTAATCAACTTTTCAATGGGAATTATTGAAAATGAATACCAAATCGCAACAATACTTAATAATATTGGTATGGTTATTTTGAATATTGATTTCTGTTTTGAATTCAATGTTTATTTTAATAAGTTGTTTGTTTCGTTAGGGAAAACCAAAGAAGGTTTAAAGTCATTAGCTTCTTCCATCTCCATAAAAGCGTAAGTTATTAGTATTAAAACGTCTCCTATGGATACTTTGTGTGCTGCAGCTCCGTTTAAAGTAATTTCGCCAGAGTTTCTAGGGCCTGGAATTACATATGTATCTAATCTCTCTCCATTGTTATTGTTAACTACTTGTATTTTTTCTCCCTGAATAATATTAGCTGCATCCATTAAATCTTCATCAATCGTGATACTTCCTATATAGTTAAGATCAGCTCCAGTAACTTTTACGCGGTGAATTTTAGACTTTACTACTTGTATTTGCATGTTGGTAAATATAATTAATTTAAATCTATGTTATCAATTAAACGGACATCTCCTATATATGCCGCAATAAATGCTCGATATTTTTTATTTGGTTTTTTTTCCTTGACAGGCCCCAAAGATTCTGTATCTAAAATTTGAAAATAATCTAGCTCAAATAAAGAGTTATTATTAAATCGTTTTAGTACCCAGTCATAAGTAGATGGTATGTCCTCGGAGCTAAATTTATGCTTAACAGTTTGTAAAATTTCATAAATCATTGCTGCCTCGCGATATTCCTTAGAGCTTAGTCTACCATTTCTTGAACTCATTGCTAAACCGTTAGGCTCGCGCTCTGTTGGACACCCTATGATATTAACTGAAAGGCCTTCGGAATCTACCATTTTTCTTATTATTAAAAGTTGCTGAAAGTCTTTCTCTCCAAAATAGGCTTTGTTTGGACTCACTATTTGTAACAAACGCTTAACTATGGTCCCAACTCCGTCAAAATGACCAGGTCGAGAATTGCCTTCCATTGATAATTCAAGTCCACTAAAATTAAAGTTTTCTGACTTTACCTTGGAGCCATACAGATCCTCAACTTTTGGAGCATAAATTAAAATATTGTCTTTTGAAATGGTTTCCAAGATTTTAATGTCCTTAGCCAAGGACCTTGGGTATTTATTTAAATCTGATGAGTTATCAAATTGGGTTGGGTTAACAAAAATACTGACAACAACGAAATTATTATTAGCTAGAGCTGATTTAACTAGTGACAAATGCCCCTTATGAAGAGCACCCATGGTGGGAACAAAACCTAGCGAAAAACTTGGCTGCATTATATTATTAATACGTTTAATCAAGTTAACCTTTGTTTTGTAAACTAGCATTTGTCAAATAATTAACGGCATGCAAACTTAAGGTATTACAATTAATCTGCATAAAATTTTGTATTTTTGCACAACTTTTATAGTAAATACTTAAAACATAACTCATATGAAAGATAAGAGAGTCTTATATGTATCGTCAGAAGTGGTGCCATATTTACCTGAGACAGAAATTTCTTCTATGTCGTTTGAAGCGCCTAGAATGATAAATAAGCAAGGTGGACAAATACGAATATTCATGCCTCGTTATGGAAATATTAACGAAAGAAGACATCAACTTCACGAGGTTATCAGGCTTTCTGGGATCAATTTAGTTATTAATGACTTAGATATGCCATTGGTCATCAAGGTTGCCTCCATTCCAAAAGAACGTATACAAGTCTATTTTATCGATAATGAAGAATATTTTAAGAGAAAAGCAACTTTTACAGATGAAAATGGACAGATGTTCGGTGACAACGACGAACGAGCTATTTTCTTTGCTAAAGGAGTAATCGAAACGGTCAAAAAATTAAATTGGGCTCCGGATATAATTCACGTTCATGGCTGGCTAGCGTCATTGCTACCTCTTTATTTAAAACAATATTATAAGGATGAACCATTATTTAAGGAAAGTAAGGTCGTTACGTCTGTATACAGTCAGAGCTTTGATGATAGTTTAAATAGTGGTCTAATTGATAAAATTAAATTTGATGAAATTGAAGAAGCTCATGTTGCAAGCTTGAGGACTCCTAACTACTCTAACCTCATGAAAATTGCTGTCGATTTTTCAGATGGAATAATAAAAGGATCACAAGAACTTCCTGACGAACTTGAACATTACCTTGATAACTGTAAAAAACCAGTTCTTGACTATCAGTATCCTGAAGCGTTTACTGAAGCATACACTGATTTTTACACAACAAAAATTTTAAAATAAGCATACTTTTTACATGAGCAATACTAAATCTATTTCATTAAAACTTGCATGTCTTTTAACTGTATTCATGATATCCAACTCTTGCGACAATGAGTTCTCAGAAATTGGTACAGGAATTGTGGGAATACCAGATTTTGAGATTCAAAATAAAAACTACCCGATAAAAACATACAATAAAAGAATAGCCCCTTTTGAGTCTAATAAATTAGAAAATGACTTATTAGGTTTTTACTATGATCCTGTCTTCGGAGGATCCAATGTTAGTTTTGTTGGGCAAATGCGTCCAAGTGATTATACTCCAAATTTTGGGGATAATACTGTTTTAGACTCTGTCATTTTAACGATTCCTTTCTCAAGTAATTCTACAACATCTGATGAAATTACAACATATGAACTGGATTCGCTTTACGGATCAAGTCCAATTAAGCTCTCTATCTTTAAAAATGATTTTTTGTTAAGAAACTTTGATCCAGGGGCTGGAATCGATGACGCTCAAAAGTATTATTCAAACGGATCCCTTGACTCCGGACAATTAATTGAACCCTCGCTACTAGAATCACAACTACTGTATTATGATGGTAATTATTTTCCAAGCTCAGAAGCTATAAAAATAGGTACCTTTGACGAAGAAACTGAGGTTTTTGAATTGACTAATACCTTAAATCCAAGTCTGAGATTACATCTTTACGACAACCCTTTGAATCTTAATCCACCTGAGGGTTTTTGGGAAGATATTTTTTTCGAGAGAGAAGGGGATGACGTTCTTGAAACTGAAAACAACTTTTACAATTACTTTAGAGGACTATACTTCAAAGCAGAATCCATTACAGGATCAGAGGGTCACATGATGCAGCTCGACCTCAGCTCTGGGGGAGCAAATCTTATGTTTTACTTCACATATGACCAAACCATTACTGTTGACGGAGTAGACGAGACAAGTTCTGTGCAAGGAAATTATGAACTTACTTTTTCTGGAAATAGAGTCAATATTTTCGAAAACAACTTTATCCCTTCTGTTTTACAAAACATCAACGACACTTCCACAGACTCTGAGGGAGATGATTTTCTATATCTCAAGGGTGGAGAAGGATCTATGGCTGTAATAGAACTATTCACTGAGGACGAAGCGGGATCTACGCAAGAGGATTATTTAAATGAATTTAGAAATTTTAGTGATGGGCAGACAACTGCTAAACGATTAGTTAATGAAGCTTTCTTAGAGTTTTATGTTGAAGAAACGCTTTCTAATTCTGATGTCCCAAACAGACTTTATATCTACGATATAGATAATAATATTCCTCTCGCTGATTACTTTTTCGACCAAAGTGTTAATTCGTCGTCTGCTGATTCTAAATATGCACATTTAGTTCCTTTAGCTTCGCAAACAAATAGTGAAGGTGTTGAGCAAAAAAAATATAAAATTAGACTTACTGAACATATTAACAATATCATCTTAAATGATTCTACTAATGTAAAACTTGGCCTAGTCGTATCGTCAAATGTTGGCGCAATTCGATCTAGGAATTTCCAAATAGATGATGAGGTTAAAAGTGTCCCATCAGGTACTGTTTTGTCTCCCAGAAGCGTAATACTTCACGGAAATATGTCTCAAAATTTTGATGCTAGTCCCAAGCTAAACATTTACTATACTGACTCAACAAACTAGTTGTTTATATCGAAGTTTGGCTCAAAAAAACTGTCGTTGAATTATTTGACATAATAGCTGTAGTATTAATAAATTAGTAATTATGGCGCTTGAATATTATGCTTAAATGCATATTTATACCCTAATTTAAGAATTATTTGATATTTAATCGTTAAATTTGATACAACTAAAAAAACAACCGAATTAAACAATTTAATTTATGAAAACATTTTTAAGGGCTTTTGCCTTACTTTTCTGTGTTGCATCTTTTGCACAAACTACAGTTAAAGGAACTGTCAGTGATGACAACGGAATGCCACTTGCTGGCGCAAACATTATTGTGACTGGAACTTCATCTGGTGCTATGACTGATTTTGATGGGAACTTTACTCTAAG